>JAFGRP010000204.1 GCA_016935075.1 Deltaproteobacteria bacterium
CAGATCCGGCGATGAAAGGGGCTGCACGAACCTCCACGCAATCAATTGGTCCGCCATGTCGTAGTCGAAAAGTTTGCGGAGAAGAAAGCCGACCGGTTTCATCAGACCGACTCGCCGCAAGAGACCGTGGAAGCCGACATCCACGTGGACAAGGTAGAGGATCTTTTTGGACTGGAGAAACTGCAGGTCGTTGACCCGCCGGATCTTCGCCCCGTCCGTATCGACCACCTGTTTGTCCAGAAGGGCATCTTTCAGCAGGAGTTCGCCGTGACGGAGCACCGGTTCCCGGAAATCCTCAGGCAGGGGGGAATTGGCGACCAGAGTCCCGTCAACCGCCTCGATCTTTCTCCAGGGGAACAGAACGACCTTTCGTCCTTCTTTCAGTCGCAGAAGAATATCCGTGACGGGAGGATAGATATCTCCGATGTTTCCGGTCAGGTCGAGGATGCTTCCGACGGGACGGCCTTCACCGTCAACGACTTTTCTTCCCAGGAGTTCGCTTAAGAACAAAAACACCTGAGATTCAGGGTTCGCCGCCACGTTCACTGCCATGATCATCGCCTCCAGACCAGGCTGCCTATAACACCAATCGCGATATTTCAACAACTTTTTTCATCACCATCATCGGATCCATCATCGCACCCATCATCGGGCTTGACACATCCCGTTTTTCTATAGTATAAATCAAAGAAACACGTTTTGGAAAACCCTTTTAATTGAATCCCGAGAGATTGAAAAGGGACAACCCGTGCAAAATGATTCATCTCCACAAAAGCCCGATCTTCAGGCCTTCACCCGTCAGGGGAAGGCTTTTTTTTGATTTACTCTAAATTTTAAGAGGCAACCCATGGAGAATAAAAAGATTGTCATGGACGCGGAGGGAATCGACCGTTCCCTGACGCGCATCGCCTATGAGATTCTGGAAAAGAACAAGGGAATTGAAGAACTGGTTCTCGTCGGAATCCGAACCGGAGGTGTCTTTCTTGCGGAGCGACTGCGCCGGAAAATATCTGAAATCGAGGGAAAGGAAGTTCCGCTGGGGGTCCTTGATATTACCCTTTACCGTGACGATCTGCAGACCTCTCACCGAAAACCGAAGCTGGGGAAAACGGACATTCCCTTCTCTCTTAACGGGAAGAAGGTCGTTCTCGTGGACGATGTTCTTTTCACCGGACGAACGATCCGGGCGGCCATGGACGCCCTGATCGACTTCGGCCGGCCGAAGCTGATCCAACTCACGGTCCTGATCGACCGGGGCCATCGCGAACTGCCCATTCGGGCGGATTTTGTCGGCAAGAACCTCCCCTCATCGTTGTGGGAGGCGGTCAGCGTCATCCTGAAGGAGAAGAGCGGCAGGGACGAGGTGCTCATCGAGTTGAATGCATAACGAAACCAGGATTCCGTCTGTTCTTTTTTCCCCTGAATCACGACCCGGAGGAATCCTGTTCTTCGGGAGCGATCCCGATCATGCGAGGCTTGACAATGAAACTGAACCGGAAAGACATCCTCGGCATCCAGGAACTCTCCGTAGAGGAGATCAATCTGATTCTCGAAACAGCAGATTCCTTCGTCGAAATCTCCACGCGGGAGATCAAGAAGGTCCCCGCCTTACGCGGGAAGACCATCATCAATCTCTTCTATGAGGCCAGCACCCGGACGCGGACCTCCTTCGAAATCGCCGGCAAGCGGCTGAGCGCCGATACGATCAACATCTCCGCGTCAACGAGCAGCGTCGTCAAAGGAGAAACCCTGATCGACACGGCGAAAAATCTGGAGGCAATGAACCCGGATGTCATCGTGATCCGCCACAGCGCCGCCGGGGCTCCGCACATGCTCGCCGGACTGCTTCGGCAATCGGTCATCAACGCGGGCGATGGGGCGCATGAACACCCGACACAGGCGTTGCTGGACATGATGACGATCCGTTCCAAAAAAGGGGGAATTGCCGGGCTGAAGGTGGCCATCGTGGGCGACATCGCCCACAGCCGTGTCGCCCGCTCCAATATCCACGGACTAACCAAGATGGGTGCATCCGTTTTTGTGGCCGGCCCGGCCACGATGATTCCCCGTGAGATCGAAAAGATGGGGATCGTTGTCCATACGCGCATCGAGGAGGCGATCCGGGATGCGGACATCATCATGATGCTCCGTATCCAGACGGAACGTGAAAAGCAGAACCTTTTCCCGTCGTTACGGGAATATGCCCAGTATTTCTCCCTTAACCGCAACAACATCGGCCTGGCCCGAAAGGACGTTCTCATCATGCATCCGGGACCAATGAACCGCGGGGTGGAGATCTCGCCTGATATCGCCGACGGTCCCCATTCAATCATTCTCGATCAGGTCACAAACGGCGTGGCCGTCCGGATGGCTCTTCTCTATATGCTGACAGGAGGGACTTCATGAATTTATTACTGAAGGGCGGCAGGATGGTGGATCCCTCCCGGAAAGCGGATGGGATGGGCTACCTGATGATTGAAAATGGAAAGATCACCGGAAGCGGCAGGGAGGTACGCCATGTTGGAAAGCGCGATTTAAAGGGTGAGTCCCCCGACATGGAGGTCCTGGATCTCCGGGGAAAGATTGTCATTCCCGGCCTGATTGACATGCACACCCACCTGCGGGAGCCCGGTTTCGAGTATCGCGAGACAATCGCATCCGGAAGCGAGGCGGCCGTTGCAGGAGGTTTCACCTCCATCGCCTGCATGCCCAACACAAACCCCGTGAACGACAACCGGTCCGTCACCGAATTCATCCGGAGAAAGTCTGCGAAATGCGGCCTGACGAATGTCTATCCCATCGCGGCAATCAGCCTGAATTCGGAAGGCATGTCCCTCTCCGAGTTTCAGGACCTCAAGGACGCCGGCGCCGTCGGTTTTTCCGATGACGGCAAACCGGTCATGAACGCCTCCCTGATGCGCCGGGCGCTTGAATACGCTTCCTCGCTGGATATGGTGGTCATCGCACACTGCGAAGACCGGAACCTCTCTGCAGGCGGGATGATGCACGAGGGTTTCGTCTCCACCGAAATCGGCCTCCCCGGCATCCCCGGAATTGCGGAGGATGTAATGGTTGCCCGGGATATTCTTCTTGCCGAATTCACAGGTGCGCCCCTGCACATCGCCCATGTCAGCACCGCCGGTGCGGTCCGCCTGATCCGCGAGGCCAAATCCCGCGGGGTCCGGATTACTGCAGAAACGGCACCCCATTACTTCATGCTGACCGATGAGGCCGTCCGTACGTTCGACACCGCCACAAAGGTCTACCCACCCCTTCGCAGCGCGGATGATCGTGCAGCCATCCGGGAGGGGCTCCGCGACGGCACCATCGATGTGATCGCAAGCGACCATGCCCCCCATGCCCGGACGGACAAGGAGGTTGAATTCGACTACGCGACAAGCGGCATTACGGGTCTCGAAACCTCCCTCTCCCTATCGCTCCGCCTGGTGGAGGAAGGGATTCTTACGCTTCCGGATCTGATCGAAAAGATGACCATTCATCCCGCCCGCATCCTCCGTATCCCGAAGGGGACCCTTGCCGATGGCGCCGACGCCGATATCACGGTCATCGACCCGGAGAAGACATGGACCGTCGATCGTAGACTTTTCCGTTCCCGGGGGAAAAATACCCCTTTTCATAACTGGACCCTGAAGGGGAAAGCGGTCCTCACGATCGTCGGCGGCGTGATTCGCTGTCGCGATTTCTGACATGATCCAGGCAAGGACAACACTGCGGACAGAGGCCATTGTTCTGAGGGTCATCGATTACGGCGAATCCGACCGGATCGTCACCTTCTGCACCGCGGACTTCGGGAAGATCCGCGGAATCGCCAAAGGGGCCAGAAGAAGCCGAAAACGGTTTGTAAACGCTCTGGAGCCCTTTTCCTACTCCCGCATTCATTTTTCGCGGAGGGGACCGGAGAGCCTGGCCCTGATCGAGGGGTGCGATAACCTGTCGCATTTTTCCCTTATCCGCAATGATCTGGAAAAAACGCTTGCCGCTTCCTATCTGATCGATCTCACGGATCAATTCACGCCGGAAGATAAGAAAAACGAGGCTTCGTTCTATCTTCTGCGGGATTTTCTTCGGCTCCTGGAAGAAACCGCCACGCCTGAGGCGCTCCTGCGCTTCTTCGAGATCCGCCTCCTTCGGATTTCCGGATACGATCCGGTTTTGGACCACTGTCTCTGCTGTAAAACGCCGATCGGAAAAGAGGCGGCCTACTGTTTCGACGCTGCAAAAGGCGGTCTGACCTGCAATGGTTGCGGGTCGGGAAACCCGGACGCTATCGCAGTCTCCCTTGGGACCATTCGGACGTTGATCCTGGGACGCGAGATCGAAATCGGGCGTCTGTGCCGCCTGCTCCTCTCGGGTCGGTCTGCGGACGAAAGCCGGCGCCTCCTCGCCCATTTCATCCGCCACATCCTCGGAAGAGAGTTGAAATCGGTTCACGTTTTGAATGAAATCCGCCGTCTGGGAACCTGAACTTCCGCGATTTCATATTGACATGCGCCGGGCGCCGTGCTAAGAACCTCGGTAAAAAACATTCATGATATCAAGAAATAAGACGTTTTGATTCACAGGAGGAAATGTGACCTTTCAAGAGTTAATTCTCGCCCTCGAGCGGTACTGGGCGGACCACGGCTGTGTCATCCAGCAGCCCTACGACATCGAGGTGGGCGCAGGCACCTTTAACCCGGCCACCTTTTTAAGGACGCTGGGACCTGAACCCTGGAACGTGGCCTATGTGGAACCCTCCCGCAGACCCACAGACGGCCGCTACGGAGAAAATCCGAACCGCCTCCAGCACTACTATCAGTATCAGGTGATCATGAAGCCGTCCCCTCTGAACATTCAGGAGCTCTATCTCGACTCCCTGAAGAGCTTCGGAATCGACCCCCTGGACCACGACATCCGCTTTGTGGAGGATGACTGGGAATCACCCACTGTCGGCGCCTGGGGACTCGGCTGGGAGGTATGGCTCGACGGTATGGAAATTTCACAGTTCACCTACTTCCAGCAGGCCGGAGGTTTCGACCTTCATCCCGTCAGCGCGGAATTGACCTACGGCACCGAAAGGATAGCCATGTATATTCAGGGGATTGATAATGTCTATGATCTCGAATGGACCAAAGGAATCAAATATGGCGACGTTCACCACCAGAGCGAGGTGGAATGGTCCGTTTACAATTTCGAGGTGGCGGACATCCCGCAGCTTCGGCAACGTTTCGACATGTACGAAGCCGAAGGGATCCGGACGGCGGAAAAAGGCCTCGTTCTGCCGACCTACGACCATTGTCTCAAATGTTCCCACACCTTCAACCTGCTGAACGCCCGGGGGGCGATCAGCGTGGCTGAGAGGACGAGTTATATCGGCCGAGTCCGAAACCTGGCCCGTTTGAGCGCCGAGGGTTACCTCCGCCAGCGGGAGGCGATGGGATACCCCCTGCTGAAATCACAATAGGAGAACACATTCATGGGCAAGGAACTGCTCTTGGAAATCGGCACGGAAGAGATCCCCGCTGCATTTCTGCCGAAAGCGCTCCGGGACGTGGAGGAAATCGCCCTCAGAGAGTTAGAGGCAAACCGGATCCGTCACGGGAAAATCTGTGCAATGGGGACGCCCCGCCGACTTTTTTTGGCGGCAGATGATGTCGCCGAACGGCAGGATGATCAGGTCATCGAGAAATTGGGTCCGGCCGGAAGGGTCGCCTTCGATGATCAGGGAAACCCCTCCCGGGCCGCTGTCGGCTTTGCCAGAGGCCAGGGAATCGACGTTACCGAACTGGAACGGATCACGACGGATAAGGGAGATTACGTCTGCGCCCGGAAGAAGATCTCGGGTGAGGCGACGGAAGGCCTCCTCCCGGCGATTCTGATGAAAGTCATTACCGACCTTCCTTTCCGCAAATCGATGCGCTGGTCGGACCTGGAATTTCGCTTTGCGCGGCCGATCCACTGGATCCTCGCCCTCTACGACGGCCGGGTCATTCCCTTCCGAATCGCAAACATAGAGAGCGGCAGCACCAGCCGCGGCCACCGTTTCATGAGTCCCGATTCCTTTCCGGTGGCCAGCCGGGAGGAATACCTTGCCAAAACACACGACCATTTTGTGATCGTCGACCCCGCCGTACGGAAGGGCATTATCCTCAAAGAGGCAACCCAGGCGGCTCTCGCCGTCGGCGGGCGCGTCATCCCATCCGAGGAACTCCTCGACACGGTGACCTTCCTGACCGAATATCCGACGGTTGTCTGCGGAAATTTCGACCGGGAATACCTGAAACTTCCCAGGGAGGTCCTCATCACCACGATGATTTCCCACCAGAAATATTTTCCGGTGATGGATGAAAAAGGCGCATTGCTCCCCCATTTCATCACGATCAACAACACGTCGGCCCGCGATCCTTCGGTCGTAAAAAGGGGGAATGAGAAGGTGATCCGCGCGCGCCTCTCCGATGCGCGCTTCTTTTTCGAGGCGGACCGGAAGGTCCCCCTCGAAAAGCGCGTGGAGGATCTCCGGAAGGTCATCTTCCACACGCTGCTCGGGACATCCTATGAGAAGGTCCTGCGCTTCCAAAAACTGGCCGGCTGGATCGCCAAAAGAGTTGAACCGTTTCACGGCAACAAGATTTCCTTTTGGAAGCATGTCGACCAGACGGCGTTGCTGGCCAAGGCGGATTTAGATACCCAGATGGTGGGAGAATTCGCTGAACTCCAGGGGGTCATGGGACGCGAATACGCACTCCTGCAAGGAAAGGATGCGGTCGTGGCCAATGCCATTTATGAACATTACCTGCCTACGGCGGCGGGCGGCGAGCTGCCCGAAACCGACGAGGGGGCCGTTGTGAGCATCGCCGACAAGACGGACACGATCGTCGGGTTTTTTGGCGTCGGCCTGATCCCGACGGGAACGGCCGATCCCTATGCGTTACGCCGGCAGGCGCTTGGCGTGATCAACATCATTCTGGCGAAACGCTATCATTTTTCGCTCGGTTCACTCCTTGATGAGAGTCTCGCCATACTCAAACCCTTATTGAATCGCCCGTCCGACGAAACCAAAGCCGCCGTGCTGGAATTCTTCAAGGGCCGGTTCGAAAACCAGCTCATCGCACAGGGCCATCCCTATGACGTCGTCGACGCCATCCTGGCCACCGGCATCGACCATCTGGTTGCGGCAGACGAAAAGATCCGGGCGATGGCGGACTTCAGGTCTTATCCGGATTTTCAGCCGCTCGCCATCGCCTTCAAGCGTGTGGTCAACATCCTCCGTGGTTTTAAAAACGGCGTCGTCGATCCGGCCCTCTTTTCTGTTACGGAAGAGAAGAATCTCCACGAGGCCTTTCTGAGGATTCGCGAGAAGGTTTTCATGCTGATCTCCCGGGGAGATTATTCGGGCGTTTTCGGCGAACTGGCGCGTCTCCGGGAGCCGGTTGATGCCTTTTTTGACACGGTTCTTGTCATGGCGGAAGATGACAAGATTCGCTTCAACCGGCTTTCCCTGTTGGAGGAGATTTCGACCCTCTTCCACGATGTCGCCGACTTTTCAAAATTGGTTACGGAGTCGCAGTGACAGATAACGGGACACTCCGGGTTATACGGGTCCGTTTTCGGACCGCGTATCCCCGGAGAAGCAGTATGCGTAAATCACACTTGCAATCAGGATTCATATTGAATTATGATCTCCAATCATCCCGCTTTGAACTGGGCTGAGGGCAATCGGAATATTTCCGATGACGATGGGATGTCATGACGGCGCAACACATTTACGGAGACGATCATGTTTGATTCTATCATGGAACTCGAAAACAAACTCCTGATGCGCAAGGCCCTTCTGGACATCACCAACCGGATCCACGCCGCACAGAACACCAAGCAGATTCTCGTCGATCTGAAAGACGGGATTCTTAACCTCTTCAATACCCATTCCATCACCATTTATGTGGTGGACCGTCCACGCAACGAAATCTATTCCATGTTCTTAAGCGGCACGCAGGTCAAGGAGATCCGTGTTCCGATCAACAACAAGAGTATCGCCGGCTATGTGGCCAACAACGGGCAGGTTATCAACATCGCCGACGCCTACGACATCGACGACCTCAAGAAAATCGACAAGGAACTCTCTTTCGATCCGAGCTGGGACAAAAAGACCGGTTTTCGGACAAAACAGATCCTGGCGGCCCCGATTTTTCACGACAAAACCCTCATGGGCGTCGTCCAGCTCCTCAACAAAAAAACGGGC
The DNA here is from genome assembly GCA_016935075.1 of Deltaproteobacteria bacterium. Taxonomy (GTDB): domain Bacteria; phylum Desulfobacterota; class Syntrophia; order Syntrophales; family UBA5619; genus UBA5619. The sequence continues at coordinate 8,240 of JAFGRP010000204.1, forward strand.
ACCGGTAAATTTTCCGACGACGAAAAGGGCTTTCTGCAGGAGATTTCGGATGTGCTGGGCGTCGCTTTCCATAATCAGGAGCGTTACGCAAGGCGGCGGAAGACCCGTTTCGACTATCTGCTCAACCGCGATCTTCTCAAGGAGGAGCAGTTGGACAGCGCCTGGGAAGAGTCGCGCGATGCGAAGGAGACCATTGAAGTTTTTCTGATGAGAAAATACAATATCTCCCGTGATGACCTCGCTCGCTCCTTTGAAGAATTTTTCCATTGCAAATTTATCCCCTTCACGGACAAATTCCCTATCCCGGGGGATCTTCTCGTCAACCTGAAGAAGGATTATCTCCGCCGGGAACTCTGGGTCCCGCTGGAAAGAAAGGACGGGGTCATCCACATTATCGTAGATGATCCGAACAACATCCTGAAACGGGATATGATCGAAAACCTGCTGAAAACCAAGTCGGTCCGCTATGACGTCTCCTTTCCGGAGGATATCATCAAATTCATCAACCTTTTCTATCAGTCCCCCGAAGAAGAGTCCACCATTACCGATATTCTCGGCAAACTGGATAATGAGGAGCAGGCGCAGGATGAGGAGGAGGGAGACGTCGTCACCGAATCGGACAGCGTCATCATGCAAATCGTCAACAAGATCATCCTTGACGCCCAGGCAAAACGCGCGTCCGATATCCATGTCGAACCCAACGTGGCCAAGAAGAACGTCGAGGTCCGTTACCGGGTCGACGGCGACTGCGCCATCTACCAGACCCTTCCCTACAGCTATCGCGCCGCTGTCGTTTCCCGGATCAAGATCATGTCGAACCTGGACATTACAGTCCGGCGCCTTCCCCAGGACGGCAAGATCAAGTTCCGGAAGCCGGGCGGCGATGAAATCGAGCTGCGCGTGGCCACTATCCCGACCGCCGGCGGGGTGGAGGATGTGGTCATGCGTATCCTGGCCACGGCCGGGGATACCCTGCCCCTGACGTCCATGGGAATGTCCGTTCGCAATTTCAAGGAACTCCGGACCATCCTGGATAAGCCCTACGGGATGGTTCTCGTCGTCGGCCCCACCGGCTCCGGAAAGACGACCACCCTGCACGCCGCCCTCCACGAGATCAACACGCCCGACCGGAAGATCTGGACGGCCGAGGATCCTGTGGAAATCACCCAGTACGGGCTCCGCCAGGTTCAGGTCCAGTCGAAGATCGGCTTCGACTTCGCCGCCGCCATGCGCGCCTTCCTCCGGGCGGATCCGGACGTGATCATGGTGGGCGAAATGCGCGATTTCGAAACGGCCAAGACTGGCGTCGAGGCTTCGCTGACGGGCCATCTCGTTTTCAGTACGCTCCACACGAACAGCGCCCCGGAAACGATCGTCCGTCTCCTCGATATGGGGATCGATCCTCTCAATTTCGCCGATGCTCTGCTGGGGATTCTCGCCCAGCGTCTCGTCCGGACCCTCTGCAAGAAGTGCAAGGAGGCCTACCACCCGGACCAGAAGGAATTTGAAGAGGTCGTGCAGAGTTACGGCGAGGAGCATTTCAGGAAGCTCAATATCGATTATGACGAAAAATTCACCCTATACCGCCCGAAGGGTTGCGACATCTGCGGCAATACCGGATACAAGGGCCGGATGGGCATCCACGAGCTCATCGTCGCCACGGACGGCATCAAACGGCTCATTCAGAAGCACGCGGCTGTCGAGCAATTGCGGGATATGGCGATGGAAGAAGGGATGACGACCCTGCTGCAGGACGGCATCTTCAAATCAATCCAGGGCGTCACCGACTTCAAGCAGGTTCGCAGGGTCTGCATCAAGTAAACCTGAATGAGTCGTTAAGACCTTGCTGTAAATTGGAAATCTTGATCGCTATTCAAGCCTTGACTTCCAGTCTCCCAGGCGCTGCAGTGCGTCCAGAGGCGTCAGTCTCAGCGGATCGAGGCTGCGGATTTCATCAAGTATTACATTACCTTCTCCGGAAAACAGACTGAGTTGATTGGCATTTTTTTTGTCCGTCCTCCGGCCCCGGGCGATTTTCGGCATCCCGGCCTCGTCGAGTTCCCCCTTCTCAAGATTGCGGAGAATCTCCTTAGCCCGGGCGATCACCTCGTCCGGCACTCCCGCCAGACGCGCCACCTGGATTCCATAGCTCCGGTTGCTTCCCCCTTCCATGATCTTCCGGAGGAAGATGATCTTCTCCCCCCACTCCCTGACGGCGATATTGAAATTCCGGACCCCTTCCTTCGTGACCGAGAGCTCCGTCAATTCGTGATAGTGGGTGGCAAAGAGCGTCCTTGCCCCGAGCGATGGGGCGTCGTGAATGTATTCCGCCGTCGCCCAGGCGATGCTGAGTCCATCGAAAGTGCTCGTTCCCCGCCCGACCTCATCCAGGATGATCAGACTCCGTTTTGTGGCATGGCGGAGGATGTCCGCCACCTCGTTCATCTCCACCATGAAGGTGCTCTGTCCTCGCGCCAAGCTGTCCGCTGCGCCGATGCGGGTAAAAATCCGGTCAACCACCCCGATCCGCGCCCGGGACGCGGGGACAAAACTCCCCATCTGGGCCATCAGAACGATCAGGGCAACCTGCCGAATGCAGGTCGATTTCCCGGCCATATTGGGCCCGGTAATGATCAGGAAGCGGTTTTTCTCCAGATCAAGCAGAAGGTCATTGGGGACGAAACCGGTCCCGCCGGCGAGTCGTTCGACGACCGGATGACGACCGTCCGTGATCACGATGGCATCCTCATCGTCGACTACGGGACAGCAGTAATTGTACCGTTCGGCCACCTCGGAAAGCGAAGCGACGGCATCCAGATCGGCGATTCGGGCCGCCGTCTGCTGGATCCGGCGAATCTCACCCCCGATCCGGCTCCGGATTGCAATGAATAGATCGTACTCCCGCGCCTGCCGCCGCTCCTCCGCATGAAGGACGGTTTCCTCGTACCCCTTCAACTCCTCGTTGATATACCTCTCCGCATTAACCAGGGTCTGCTTCCGGATATAGTCCGCGGGAACCAGACGGGCGTTCGTTTTAGTGACCTCGATGTAATACCCGAAGACGCTGTTAAACCCCACCTTAAGGGAATGGATGCCTGTCCGCTGACGCTCCTTCTCCTCCAGTGCGGCAATCCACTTTCGGCCATCCCGCATGATCGTGATCAGGCGATCCAATTCCGGATCATACCCCTCCCGGATGATCCCCCCCTCGCGGATCGTGAGCGGCGGATCGTCCACGATCGCGCTTTCGATTAACTCCCGGAGGTCCGGCATCTCGTCGATTCCTTCACGGATCGCCCTCAAGACAGGGGCTTCGCACCCGGCAATGGCGTCGCGGAGCCCCGGCAGGGCCTGAATCGACGTCCGCAGCGCTGTAAGATCCCGGCCGTTGGCAAGCCCCACCGCTATCCGGCTTCCGAGACGCTCCAGATCGTAAATGGATTTCAGAATCCCCCGGAGCGACTCCCGAAGGAGGTGACCCTCCCGGATCTCGGAAACGGCCGCCAGTCTCTCCCGGATCCGGAGCGGATCGCGGAGGGGGTGGTTCATCCACCAGCGGAGTCTTCTCCCCCCGAGCGATGTCACCGTCTCGTCGATGACGTGAAAGAGCGACCCACTCTTCTTTCCCTCGGCGATCGTGGCGAAGAGTTCGAGGGTCCGTTTGGCGACCTCGTCCAGGATCAGATGGGCGCCGCTTTCATACCAGGTGAGTTCGTTGATGTGGTCAAGACGGTCCTTCTGCGTTTCCGTCATGTAGGCAAGAACGGCGCCGGCCGCAGCCGCCGTCGCCGGGTGGGATTCAAGGGCCATTCCCGACAGCTTATCCTCCGGGAAATGGTCGCGCAGGAGTGTTTCTGCCGCCACTGGATCGAAACGGTCCGGCGAAAGGCTGTTGATCCGGCAGCGCTCTTCCTCTCCGGCAAAAATCCGGATCAGGTCGCCGTCGCAAAAATCCTCCGCAATGAGAAGTTCGCGGATGGCAAGTCCGGAGGTCTGGACCAGGAAAAATTCGCGGTCGCCCGCCTCGATGACGTGGAACTCCCCCGTCGAAATGTCGACAAAGGCCAGAGCAAAGCGGTTCTCCCGGACGACCAGAGCCGCGAGATAGTTGTTCTCCTTGGCGTTGAGATTTTCCGTATCGAAAACGAGGCCGGGGGTGACCACGCGGATCACCTCGCGTTTCACCACACCCTTGGCAAGTTTCGGATCCTCCATCTGCTCGCAGACGGCCACCTTGAACCCTTTTCCGGTCAGTTTCGCAATGTAGGCGGAGGCCGCATGGTAGGGAACCCCGCAGAGGGGGATGGCGTCTTCTTTGTTCTTGTTTCGAGACGTCAGCGTGATCTCAAGGACCCGGGATGCGGTCACGGCATCCTCGAAGAACATCTCATAAAAGTCGCCCATCCGAAAAAAGAGGATGCAGTCGGGGTATCGTTCCTTCACCTCCAAATACTGGCGCATGGCCGGGCTCAGGTCGTTCACTCCCATCGTCCCCGCCTCTGTTTCAGATCGATGTACGCCGTTCGTTCCACTCTTCCCTTTCCACCGATGAAGATATTCAGGACCCCGCTTGCCGCGCCGATGATCAAGGCGCCGAAAACGGCGGTCCAGAATCCCCGGATATCGAATCCGGGGATGACGGCGGAGACGATCATAAGCATCATCGCGTTGATCACAAATGTGAAAAGCCCGAGGGTCAGGATGTTGACGGGCAGCGTCAGCAGGATGAGGATGGGACGGAAAACCGCATTGAGGATCCCGAGAAGCGCCGCGGCAAGCAGTGCGGGTAAAATACCATTCACGCGGATGCCTTCCAGGAGCCAGCAGGCCGTAAGAACGGCCGCCGTCAACACCAGCCAGCGCAACATGACACCCCTCATCGCGTACCTCCGATCATCATCTGTTAACGGAAGGCCTTAAATTTCTCTTTCCCGGCGCCGCAGACCGGACAGATCTCCGGCAGGAGGCCGTCTGCAACGTAGCCGCAGACCAGGCAGACGTGGTAGTTGGTCTCCCTCTCTTCCAGGAGGTGGTTCATCGCCTCCTTGTATAGCTTTGCATGGGTCTCTTCGACATCCCGGCTCTGGCTGAAATGGAGAACCGCGGCCTGGTCTCCTTCCGCCTCGGCCTCCTTGACGAATTGGTTGTACGCGACCGCTGCCACCCCCTGCTCCGACTGGAAGCTTTCCGCCAGGTTTTCCTCCGTCGTTTTGATCTCTTTGAGGACCCGAAGCGCCCTCGCCCCGTGAATCTCTTCGGACCAGGCAATCACCCGGAAGAGCTTCGCCATCTGCGGATACCCCTCCTCTTCCGCCTTTTGGGCGAATACCTTGAGGCGCAGGGCTGCCTTGGCCTCACCCGCATAGGCCTGCTGCAACGCATTCCTCGTTCCCCCCATGTCGCCCTCCCTTAAACGCCCGCGAATTAAACTCGCGCCGCACGCTGTGCGGCGATCGGTTCACGGGTTTGGCATTACCCATGGGATGCTTTGCGCCCACTTGGTAACCCAACATAAGGTTCCCCGCGGCGATCCGCAGGGCATACGCCCGGTGTGAAAAGACCCTCGACCTTAGGTTTCCTCCTCACCCGCGCGAATCAAACGTTGCTGCCTCTATTCCGGCGTGAACTCTTCCTTGGCGGCGCCGCAGATCGGACAGACCCAGTCTTCAGGAAGCCTCTCAAAAGGCACTCCCGGCTCGATCCCCGCCTCGGGATCTCCCACTTCCGGGTCATAGACATAACCACATACACTGCATACATATTTCCCCATAATTTTCCTCCTCTCAAAATGATTCGGTTATTTTTACGAACATTGTCCCGCTGCTGCCCCCGTTCTCTGCAATTCTGCCGCCCTTTCTACAGGCGGTTCCGGACCTTCTCCGCCATTGTTTTCCCGAGTTCATAACAGCGGGCGAGGACCTCGGCGTCAGGCATGTTCCTCACCCGGATCCCCTCCTGCGCCTTCTCGACCTTCATCTCCGCAAGGATCTCCTCGATCTCCCTCACCGCTTCGCCGCTCCAGCCGTAGGATCCGAAGGCTGCGCCGATGAGGTTCCCCGGCTTCAATCCCTTGAGATAGGTCAGGATGTCCGCCATGTTCGGGAGCAGGTGGTTGTTGAGCGTCGATGAACCGACGGCGAGCGCCCCTGCGCCCAGAAGCTCATAGACCACATCGCTCCGGTGCACTTCATCCATCGACATGAACTTGACGCGCAACCCTCCCTCCGCGAGACCTTCGCTGACCGCCCGGGCCATCTTTTCCGTGCTGTGCCACATCGTCGCATAGACAACGACCGCCTTTGCCTCCGGCTTCTGTGCGGCCCATTTCGCATAGCTTCCGATGATCCCCCCGGTCTCTTGCCGCCAGATCGGCCCATGGTCCGGGGCTATGATTCTGAAGGAGAGGCCCGCGGCGGTCACCTTCCCGATGAGTTTCAGGACCAGGGGCGAGTAGGGCAGAATAATGTTTGCGTAGTAGGTCGCCGCCTCGTAGGCGAGAATTGCGGGATCGCACTCGTCGGCGAACCGGTCCAGGGAAGCGTAGTGCATCCCAAAGGCGTCCTGGGAGAAGAGGAGTTGCTCCTCGTTCAGGTAGGAAAACATGCTGTCGGGCCAATGAAGCATCCGGGTCTCCAGAAACGTGAGGGTGCGATTGCCGAGGCTGAGCGTCTCCCCGTCATGGACGGCCGTAATCCCCCGGTCGAAAGGGAAAAGCTCCTTGAGGGTTTTCGCTCCTACGGCGGATGCGAACACCTTTTGGGGATTCACCGCAGCGGCCACCTCCGGAAGAGACCCGGAGTGGTCCATCTCCGAGTGGTTGGAGACGATATATTCGATCTTCCCCGGATCAATGACGGACGCTATGCGGGCCATCATCTCCTCCCGGAAGGGGGCCTTCACCGTATCGATCAGCGTGATCTTGTCCGCGAGGATCAGATAGGCGTTGTAGGTACTCCCCCGTCTCGTCCGATAACCGTGAAAATCACGGATATTCCAGTCGATGGCGCCGACCCACCAGACATCCTCCGTTACCGGAACCGCCTTGAATGTTTTTTTCATCTTCCTCTGCTCCTCCTGCCGTTTCCCTGCCCTGCCGGATCTGTTTCCAAATCCCCCATGTGCCGTTCCATCTCCGCCGTTCCGATGTCCGGATCTGGTTCTTTCTTCCAGCTGAACCGCGTGCATTCTAACACGAGCAACCGATTTTCTGTCAACCCCAAATCACCCAAAACCGCTTAAAAGAATAATCACGATTTTCTAATTTTTCTGCAAGACTTCTGTTGACAAAGAGATTCTCTTATATTATGAACCTCCCCTGACAACCGATCTTCCCCAGTAGCTCAGTCGGTAGAGCAGATGGCTGTTAACCATCGGGTCCGTGGTTCGAGTCCGCGCTGGGGAGCCAAACAA
>JAFGRP010000205.1 GCA_016935075.1 Deltaproteobacteria bacterium
CGACGAGGCGGCTGTTCCGGATCGGGGCAACCTTCACCCGGCGGATGAAGGCCGTCACAAGAGAGGATTCCTCTTCGCCTTCGGTGTTCGGATCCGCAAGCCGCTGCGGTTTTTCGGTCTTCAGCAGGGACTCGACGAAGCCGATGCCGTCCGCTACGGATTGCCGGATGTTATCCAGAAGCGTATCCCCGGGTATCGGCACGAACTCTTCGTGCTCATATAGATTGAGACGCCGGATGACCTCGCGGGCGACGCTCCGGCTCTCGATGATCTTGTACTGGGTCTGGTAGTAGTCCAGCCCCGACGAATCGACCGACATCACCTCCTGAATGGAGACGACCTTGGGATCGTCTTTTTCGATGATGACGCGGGTCGTCGCCCGGTAGATGGGCGTTGCCGTGAACGTGAAGATGGTGACACTGACGAAGACGACGGCAAATACCGTCAGAATCGCCCAGCGGTGCTTCCGGATCACCCGCAGGTAATCCTGAAGATTGATCTGCTTGTCCATGATTTCCATTAGAAGAAGCTCTCCGGTACAACGATCAAGTCATTGGGTTTGATCGGAACGGCCTGGATCATCTTGCCCGCCTTGGTGATGGCATCGACGTTCACTTCGTAGATCCTCTCGGCGCCGTTTTCGATCCGGACGATCCGGGTCTTGTTGCGGGCGGCGATGCGCGTAAAGCCGCCAGCAATGCTGAGCGCCTCGATGATCGTGATGTCTTTCTTGATGAACGCGTAGGAACCGGGATTCTTGACCTCGCCGATGATGTAGAAAAAGTCCGCCTTGGGGACATAAATAACGTCCTGATCGGCAAGATAGATGTTCGAAATCTGATCCTTGCCTTTGAGGAGACCCTGCAGGTCGAAGTTGATCACGATTTTGCGGGCGTCGGGCTGGCCCGGATTCAGGGTGCGGATAATCATCGCCTCCTGCGCCTCGCCGCCCAGCGAACGGCCCAGGTAATCGCTCTCGCCGGCAATGCCGTTGGCCTTGGAAATTCCGTCGAGGACCTTTTCCCGCGCCTGGAGGGGGTAATTTCCGGGTGACTTGACCGCGCCGAGGACGGAGAATTTGCGCGACTCATACTTGGTCACCATCACGGAGACGTGGGCGTCCAGAAGGTAGGACCCCTCCGCCAGTTTCCGGGCGATGATCTGCTCCACCTGGGAGGTATTCATATCGGCCACGTGGATCCGGCCGATGAGGGGAAAGGAGATGAATCCGTCGGCCGATACGCGGATGGATTCGATCGTCAGATCCTTTTCCTCGTAAACGGTGATGGAGAGAACGTCGTAACCGCCGATCTTGTAATCCTCGCCGATCGTCCTGCTGTCCGGATATTTCGTAAGGTATTCCAGAACGGTGAACGAGGGGGTTTTGCCGAAGAGACTGGTCACCGCGGAGTCTTCCTCATCCTTTTGGGTGATGATGCTTTTCTTGATCTCCTGAAGCTTCTCCACGTCGTCGCGCTTCAGTCCCGCGTAGAGATCCTTCGCGATCCCGACATCCGTCACCTTCACCACCTGGCTGTCGACCCCCCCGCAGGCCAGCAGAAAAAGGGAGCAGGCCGCCATCAGCAGCATGCGGGCCCCGGGCCCTTTTTGACTACCCATACGCCCGATCATCATCGCCTTTCATGCGATCCTCCTTCCTCTCGTTTGAACACATTTTTTTAGTATGTCTCCGGGAAAAATGCAAGGGAAACCTGCCCGTCCGTTTCGCCCGTCTGTTATGTCCCGTATTGACAGCCCGCGGCACTGCCTCTACAATGCGTTCAAAACACACTCCGCCTCTCTGCCGGGAATTGCATGCAGGGGGACCATTTTGCCCGCCAAGGAGCGCCCGATGCCCGGGAAAAGAGAAAAAACGGCCGATCCGTTCAACATCCTCTTCCGTTCGACCCTGGGATGGGCGGCAGCGGCGTTGTTGGGGACCTCGGCCATTCTGTTGTTGCGGATTCCCGGGTTTCCGTATCTGGTCGCGGCGCAAATGACCGCCGGGATCATCGGCCTGGGCGGAGGTTTGTCCTGTGCGATGGCCATCCGGGCGGCCGGTGGAGCGGTTGACGGGAAAAACGGCATGTTCATTGCGGTTGTGTGGTGCTTAAGCTGTATCCTGGGGGTGACCCCGCTGTTTTTCACACTGGGGACGCCCCTGAAAATGATGGTGAGCGCCTTTTACAGCTTTGCACTCTGCGGAGCGCTCGGAGGGACCGTCACGGCATACCGGATGAGAGCCCTTTTTCCCGGCGCCGCCGGCCGCGATTTTATACCCTCCGCGGTTTTGTGGTCTTTGGGTTTCGGCCTTGCCTCCATGGTTTCCAATATGGCCGGCGAGGGTTTACAGCGGTTTCTGCCGGCGTGGGTCGCGTGGTTTATGGCCTACGAGGCGATGGCGTTGATCATCGGCGGCGCGGGCGGCTATGCCGTCGTCCGGTTTCAGGGAACCCGAAAACCCATGCCGGATACTTTCGGGCAGGCCCGCCGGGATGGATCTTCCGGAGGAGAACTGAAACATCCCGTCGCCGTCGTGATCCTGCTGTGCCTTCCGTTCTATCTGAATGATCTCAACGATATCTTCGTCAAGGATTGGCGTTGGTGGCTTTTGATCGATTTTGCCGCCGTAAAGCTATTCCCCCTGCTGGTTCTGGCCTGGTTGATCCGCCGGAGAAAAGCGGGGTTTTTCTCGCTGGGATTGAGAATTCCGTCCGCGATCTCTTTCTGTTCCGTACTGGCCGTCGGCGCCTTGTCGGCCGTTTTCATCGAGCAGAACGGTTATCTTCTCACGGACTGGTTCTCCGTCGCTTCTTTGGGGCGGAGGCCGGTGATCGAAAACCCTGTCTGGCGCTGGGTCGATCTGACGGCGGGGCTCGCGGCGGTCGGTATCGTCGAGGAGGCCGTCTTTCGCGGCTATCTGAGGATTTTTCTTTCCCGCTACACGAGGCGCGCCTGGGCGGTGATCGCCGTTTCCGCATTAGCCTTCGGACTCATCCACTGGAGCGGGGGACTGCAACAGATTGTTGCAGCATCCGCGGTCGGCGCCGTTTTTATGGCATTGTACCTGAGGACCCATTCCCTTCCGGCCATCATGGTTGCCCATTATCTCACTAACTTCATCGCGTTTTCAAACGTCTTCCCCCAGTTCCTTTTCAGATTTTTTTAGGGATGAAGGCCGGGAAAAGGGGGAAAAAGGGGGGACAGCTCCCTATTTTCCAAGGCATCAAAAAGGGGGGACAGCTCCCGATTTTCCCCCAGGAGCTGCACTGCGATGAATTTTTGCTGCTCAATGACCGCGTTGACCGGACAGAGACTTTCCGATGGCAGAATGACGAGCGCCCGATCCGGCTGCTGCCGCTGTGGAAATGGCAGGAAGAAGAGGACATCATAAATTAAGAGCTCAGCGCAAGTTTTGGGGGTCAGGTCTTAAAACTTGCAAAACGCTAAATTGAAGGGCCCCAACCCCAGATTGCCGCTTCGCTCAATTCAAGACCTGACCCTCTCAAC
>JAFGRP010000206.1 GCA_016935075.1 Deltaproteobacteria bacterium
AAGGCTCGGTATGGATGGTGACGCTGGCATCGGGGAAGCGCCTTTCGATGCCGGCCGCAAGCTCGTCCGTGATGCGGTGCGAGACCTCAACCGACATCTCCGGATCCACCTTGATGTGAAACTCGATGAACCGGAAATTGCCGGCCTTGCGCGTCCGCAGCTTGTGAAACCCTTGTATGGCGGGCCGCTTAGACCGGATCAGGTCGCGGATCCAGGTTTCCTCCTCGGGGGGGAGTTGCACATCCATCAGATCGCGGACCGACCGGACCGTAAGCCGGTAAGCGGCACGCATGATGAGGACGGCCACACCCAGAGCCGCCGCCGGGTCGAGCCAGCGGATATCCAAGTCTGGGAAAAACCGGTGACCGGCCCAGATCAATGCAAGGCTTGCCATGACCCCGACCGAGGTGAACACATCCATCCGGAGGTGAATGGCGTCCGCCTCAAGGGCGACGGAATCCGTCTCCCTTGCCGTCTTGGAGAGCTTCCCGGAGACCACGATGTTGGTGGCGGCCGAGATCAGCATGACGATGACACCCCACCCGGCATATTCAATCGGCCGGGGATGGATCAGCTTCTGTATCGCCTCATAGATGATCCAGATGGAGGCCGCAAAGATCAGGAGCGCCTCGATCGAGCCGGAGATGTTTTCGACTTTGCCGTGGCCGAAGGGGTGCTCCGCGTCTGCGGGAAGGCTGGAGGTCCGGACGGCAAACAGGGCGATGCCGGCGGCCACAAGATCCATGCCGGAATGGATCGCCTCGGAGAGGATGGAGACGGAACCGATCAGAAGACCCACGACCAGCTTCAATCCCACAAGAACGGTGTTGGAAATGACCGACAGCCGCGCCACCCGGATTTTATGGTCCTGCGCTTTCATATTCTGAATTCTTAAACCATTCTGTCCGGCCTTTTTCAGTAGCGGAAGACGGCTGCCAGATCGCCCGTGTCCGGCATCTTTTCCGGAGGCAGTATAAACAACGTCCCTCCATTCAGAAAGGTCTGGGTGGCCGCCACCTCCAGAAGATCTTTGGTTGCGGCCCCCATCTTCGGGTGAATTTCGACGGCACCGCTCTCTGGGTCGAAGGTTCCCCACTGCTGGCGGTCCGAGGCGACAAAGAGGATGCCGACCCGTCCGTGGATGGCGGCGGGAATGATTTCCCGGAGATCGGCGGAGGTCAGGCCGGTTCCCGAGGACTGGCGGTACTGCGCGACGGCGTCTTGTTCGGCCTTCTGAAAGTAAGGGCTGCCGATCTTCAGGGCCGAGCGGTGAAGTGTCTCCGCACTGACTCCCTGGGGGTTCCCCGGGATTCCTTCTTCGATCAACCCGGGATAGGTGTTGGCCTCGCGATAAATGGGAAAAAGATATTCAACGCCGGCGAGGATGAGGGGCGCCCGTTCGTCCCGGAGCAGATCGTGGAGGCCCCGGTCGATCAGGCGGAAGTATTTTAACAGATTGTCCTTGTTATCGTCGATCTCCGCGCCATGCCCGGAGACCATGGCCGAATGGTCGCCGCTTCCCGCAGTGCCGGCCCGGAAGCGGACCTGTTTCCCGAACTCGTCGTACCGGAGCGCCTCGGCGAGACTTCCGGGAATCGATTCCAGTTCGATTTCCTGAACGCTCTGACCTGTTCCCTCGAGAAGCCGGATTTCCTTTTGGCTGAGGGCAAGGATATAAAACCGCTTATCGCTGCCGAGGAGCGGCAGGAGCGGCTTGATATGAAAATGGTCGGCAACCGTGATCAGTTCTGCAAAGGTTTCGGGAAGGCAGAAGGAGCGGAAAAGATCCGCGGAAAGGAAGAACGCCAGACCATCGCTCTGCTTCCGCCAGAAAAGCACATTGCCCGGTAGCGCCTGCGCAGGCTCAAGAAAGGTTTTGACCTCCTGGGGTCGCAGACCTCCGGCCAGCAGTTTTTCCTCCGCCATGCGCAGGAGATTTTTAAACCGGATCTGGTTTTGCTGACTTTCCGCACCGGTGCGGAAGGTCGGCATGAAGATGGATATGCACAATCCCTGATGTTTTCCCATCAATGTCTTTAATTCTTCCCGTGACAATGCAATCATTTGGTCTTCTCCCTTCTCATGGTTGAACCCCCCTGACGGAGGGTATGCAGAAGATGAACCCGACGGGTCCTCCAAGGGAGAATCCTCTCCCTTTTGTAAAGATCCGGCCGGAAAGGACCAAAACACCATCCGGTTAAAAGATATAAAATCTGCCGGGACAAAGCAAATCATTTCTTGCCCGCGCCAACGGCAAATGGTAGGAATCTCCATCGGCAGATTCGAGATATTCCCTTTTGCACGGGCGTTGAGGTGGATTGTGATGGCATACGGCAAGGAATCTGACAGGAATGTCAGAAGCGAGACGCCCGTTGAAGAGTGGAACGACTGGAAATGGCAGTTCCGGAATCGCATCCGCACACTGAGGCACCTGGCCTCGGTGCTGAAGCGGCCCGCCGCTTCACTCGCCCCGTGGGGGCCTGTGCTCCGGACCTATCCCATTGCAATTACGCCCTATTATCTGTCGCTTCTGGATCCCTTCGATGAAAACGACCCCTTGCGCCGGCAGTGCTTCCCCAACCTCCGGGAAATCAATTTCTCTCTTGGGGGGGTGGAAGATCCTCTTGACGAGGAGCGGGACATGCCCGTTCCGGGGTTGATCCGCCGCTATCCCGATCGCTGTCTCGCAATCGTCACGGGAACCTGCGCCGTTTACTGCCGGCATTGCAACCGCAAGCGGATGTGGCGCGCAAAAAAGCCGGGGCGGATACGGGAAAGGCTTCAGGCTATGGTGGATTACGTGGCCCGGACGCCGGATCTCCGGGAGGTGATCGTCTCCGGCGGGGATCCCCTGCTGATTTCGGAGAGGCTTCTGGACTGGTTTTTAGGGGCCCTCCGGGCGATTCCCCATGTGGAGGTTCTCCGCATCGGGAGCCGGGTGCCGGTCACGCTGCCGATGCGGATTACGCCGCAGCTTTGCATGATGCTGAAACGGCACCGGCCCCTCTGGTTCAATACACAGTTCAATCATGCCCTTGAGATTACGGAAGAATCGGCAAGGGCGTGCGAGATGCTGCTTGCAGCCGGGATTCCCGTCGGAAACCAGTCGGTTCTCCTTCGGGGGGTGAACGACGACTATGAATCGATGCGGGACCTGCTTTACGGCCTGGAGCGGATCTCGGTTCGTCCCTACTATCTGTTCCATTGCGATCCGGTCCGGGGGACGGACCATTTCCGGACGGAGATCTGGACCGGCATGGAGATCATGGAGAGGCTCTGGCGTAATATCTCCGGCCTCTGCCTCCCGCGTTACATACTGGATTGCCCCGGCGGCCTGGGGAAGATCCCCCTCCAGCCCTTCTCCCTTCTGCACGGAGCGGAACGGGGCGGAAAACATTTTTTTGACAACATAAAACAAATGGATTAAGAAATACAGCGGGATGTGCGGGTCAGGTCCCGCCGCCCGTCCGGGAAGCGAAAACGCGGCGTCCGGCCGAAGTGAATCGATTTAAGGAGAATAAAATTCCATGTACACAGCCAGTGACCTGAGAAAAGGACTGCGGATCAAGATCGAAAACGACCCCTACATCGTAACGGAATTCAATTTCGTCAAACCGGGAAAGGGCCAGGCCCTCTACCGCTGCAAGCTGAAGAACATGGTTAATGGGAACCAGTTCGAGCGGACGTTCCGTTCCGTGGATGTCTTTGAGACGGCCGATCTCCAGGAAAAGAGGATGCAGTATCTCTATAAGGAAGAGGGGAAGTACTGCTTCATGGACAACGAAAACTACGAACAGGTTTTCCTCAGCGAGGATCAGGTCGGCGAGGCGAAGAATTATCTCCTCGACAACATTGAGGTGGAGATCCTCCTGTTCGAGGACCGGCCGCTGGGGATCAGTCTTCCCAATTTCATCGACGTGATCGTGACCAAGGCCGATCCCTGGGCGAAGGGCGATTCCGTGTCGGGGAACACCAAACCGGTGACCGTCCAGACGGGATATCAGGTCCAGGTTCCCCCCTTCATCGAAGAAGGAGAAAAGATCCGGATCGATACGCGCAGCGGCGAGTACCTCACGAGGGTCAAGGGATGACGTTTTCAAAGAGCAACAAGGAATGGCCGTGGATGATTCCTGGAAGCTGACCGCCAAAGAGGATGCCCTCCGGCGGAGAGACCGGATGATCCGGGCCATCCGCCGGTTCTTTCAGGATCAGGATTTTCTCGAAGTTGAAACCCCCCTCAGGATTCCGGCGCCGGCGCCGGAATCCCATATCGATGCCGTCGCCTCGGGAAAATGGTTCCTGCAGCCCTCCCCGGAGCTGTGCATGAAGAGGCTTCTGGCGGCGGGCTATCCGCGGATTTTCCAGATCTGCAAATGTTTCCGGGAGGGGGAGAGGGGCGACCGCCACCTGCCGGAATTTACGATGCTGGAATGGTATCGCGAAGGAACGGACTACCTAACCTTAATGGATGACTGCGAGTCCCTGATCACCCTTGTTGCCCATGAGCTCGGGTTCGACGGTATTTTTTTCCGGCAGGGAAGGGAGATCCGCCTGGGGATTCCCTGGGAGCGAATCACCGTCCGGGAGGCCTTCAAGCGGTACGCAACGATGACCGTCGCCAAGGCTTTGAAGGAGGAGCGTTTCGATGAGATCCTCGCCTGCGAGGTCGAACCTCGTCTGGGCATGGAAAGCCCCGTTTTTCTGTACGAGTATCCGGTGGAACTCGGTGCCCTGGCGCGGGCGAAGGAAGAGGATCCGGAGATTGCCGAACGGTTCGAACTCTATTGCGCCGGGCTGGAGCTGGCCAACGCCTTCTCCGAACTGACCGACGCCGGGGAGCAGCGGCGTCGTTTCGAGAAGGCCTCCCGGGTCCGTCGGCAGAACGGCCGTTCCCTTTATCCCATGCCGGAACGCTTTCTTGCGGTCCTTCCGCAGATGCCCTCCTCTGCCGGGATCGCCCTCGGTGTGGACCGTCTCGCCATGCTTCTTGCCGACAAGGCCCGAATCGATGATGTGGTTGCCTTTCCACCCGAATTCCTTTGATTAATCTGTATCGCTCATTCTGGCGGGGTTCATCGGTGCTTGACAAGTTCCGACTTTTCCTTTAGATGTAGCGGCATCTTTCCTATTTTTGTTTACATAAGGAGATTAAACGTGAGAGAAGTTTCGTCCATGGCAGAGATGAATTTGGGGGGAAATTTTCATGGCAGTCTTTTCGACATGGTTGTTCACGCGGGATTTGTCGTGCAACTGGTCCTTTTGCTCCTTTTCCTTTTCTCTGTCGTCTCCTGGGCCATCATCCTGATGAAATACTTCAGCATCCGGAAAGTTCGGAGGGAAAACAGTATTTTCCTGAATGCTTACATGAAGAGTACGAAACTGTCGGAGGTCTTTCCCGAGGCGAAGAAATTCCGGAATTCGACGATGGCAGAGGTCTTCCGAAGCGGCTATACCGAACTCGTGAAGATCACCAGGGCGGTCCGCGGAACCGCCGCGGGTAAAGAGACCGCAGAGACGTCCGGTTCGGTTCTGGAGATCGAAGGGATCGACAATGTGGAGCGGGCGATGAACCGGGCCTGCGGGACCGAGACGACCAAACTGGAGACAGCCCTCGGGTTTCTGGCGACCACCGGGAGTGCCAGCCCCTTCATCGGCCTGTTCGGAACTGTGTGGGGGATTATGGATACCTTCAAAGGGATCGGCGCTCGCGGTTCGGCGACCCTGGCTATCGTGGCGCCGGGGATCTCGGAGGCGCTCATCGCGACGGCGGCAGGCCTCGCGGCCGCCATTCCGGCCGTCATCTTCTACAATTACTATCTGAACCAGATCAAGGGCATAACCCTCGAAATGGACAATTTCGCCTTGGAGCTGTTGAACATCATCGAACGGTTTTACGTGAAGAAACAATAGTCATGAAATACGCAAGACGCAGGAACCATAATAACGACCGGCCGATAGCCGAAATCAATGTCACCCCTCTTGTGGACGTGATGCTGGTTCTGCTTATCATCTTCATGGTGACGGCGCCGATGCTTCAAATGGGCATCGACGTCAATCTCCCCCGGGTCAAGGCAAAAAGCGTTGATGTCGCGGAGGAAAAACTGGTCCTGACGATCAACGGCGCCAAAGAGGTCTTTCTCAACAAGAGTAGGATACCGCTTCCCGAGCTTGGCACCAAGTTGAAACATATCTTCGCATCGCGGATCGAACGCGAGGTTTATATGCGGGCGGACCGGAACGTTCCTTACGGATTCGTGGTCGAGGTCATGGCCGAGGTTCGCAAGGCCGGCGTGGATAAATTGGGGATGATTACGGAACCCCCCGAGGAACGCAGGTGATGTCGGAACGAACGGGCAGGGAAAGAATCAATGGAGGGCGCCTGAACGGCATGATCCTCGTTTCCCTGCTGTTCCACGGCGTGGTTCTCTCCCTTCTCTTTTTCACCCCTTCCTTCCCTTCGCCGAAACTGACCTTTGGACCGGTCTATACCGTGTCTCTGGTGAACTTTTCCGGAAATATCCTGGAACAGAAGAGATGGACAGCCGCAGCGAAGGAACTCCTGGAAGCCTCCCGCTCCGAAACGGTCCTCAAGAAGCGTCTGGAACCGGAACCGGTCGTTCCCATCCGAAGCCTGGAAAGCCGCAGAAAACCGGATCATGCCCTGGAGAAGGCCATGGAGGAGATCCGAAAAAGGGCCGCCAAGCCGGCTGTGACCCCAAAACCGCAGAAGAAAGACTCCCCGGAGGCGAAGTCCGGGCCCGCATCTCCGCAGTCGTCCGGGGATGCAGAGATGAGCGCGAAGATGAGGGCCTATTACGCCACGATCTGGTCCCGGATCAAGGGAAGATGGGCGCTTCCTCAGGGGATCCTGCCGGGAGATGTGCTGGAAACGGTGATTCATGTGACCATCCTCCGCAGCGGGGCGATTACGGGAATGAATTTTGAAAAACGGTCGGGAAACCGCTATTTTGACGAGTCCGTCCTGAAGGCAATCCGGAAGGCTATCCCCTTTCCGCCGCTGCCCGCGGGGATCAGCGGAGGCAGTCTCGATATAGGGATCCGGTTTCATTCGTCTGAATTGAGGTCCTGAGGGCCCTCTTTAAGAGGAAAGTCTGAATGTCCGGTCCGAAAATTCCGGTGAGTTTGATCCTCGTTCTGCTTCTCCTGTTCTCCTCCGGGCAGGCCTGCGGCAAGGTCTACATTGACATCGATTCCCCCACGTTCCAGAAATTCCCCATCGCCGTTACCGATTTCAAGCTTC
The DNA here is from genome assembly GCA_016935075.1 of Deltaproteobacteria bacterium. GTDB lineage: Bacteria > Desulfobacterota > Syntrophia > Syntrophales > UBA5619 > UBA5619. Next base: position 7,262 of record JAFGRP010000206.1, read on the forward strand.
TCCGGCCTGTTGCGTACAAGGGTGATCTGCCGGCCTGGTTTTCCGACACCCTCTCCCGGGACCTGACGATGACGGGCTACTTCAATGTTTTGGACCGGAAGGCCTTCCTGGAGGATCCGGAAAAATCGGGGATCACGGCGGAGGGGATCCGTTTCGAAGACTGGACGGTCATCGGCGCCGAATATCTGGTCAAGGGGGGATTTCAGACGGACGGACGCGAGCTGATCACCGAATTCCGGCTGCTTGACGTGGTGCGGGGGGAACTCGTCGTCGGAAAGAGATATATCGGAAAACCCGAGGACCGTAACCGGATGGTCATGCAGTTCGTCAACGAGATCCTTTTGGCCCTGACCGGCGAGGCGGGCCTGTTTGAAACGCGGATCGCCTTTGTCAAGAAGAGCGACACCTCTGCGGAGATCTATACGATCAACTTCGATGGGTCCGATCTTCGCCGGATCACGAACTTCAACGTCTTGACCCTTTCTCCGCGCTGGTCCCCCAACGGCCGATTTCTGGCCTTCACCTCCTACCGGGACGGCAATCCGGATATCTATCTCCGGGATCTGGGGAACGGATCGACGCAGAAGATCGTTTTCTATCCGGGGCTGAATCTGCCCGGTTCCTGGTCTCGGGACGGCGCCAGGTTGCTGGTGACCCTGAGCCGGGATGGAAATCAGGAGATCTATGACATGAACCTGGGCAACGGGCTCCTCCAGCGGCTGACCCGCGATTTTGCCATCGATGTTTCCCCTGTGCGCTCCCCCGATGAACGGCGGATCGCCTTTGTCTCCAACCGCAGCGGTTCTCCCCAGATCTATATCATGGACGCCGACGGCGGGAACGTGCGGCGGCTGACTTATGAGGGGAATTACAACACCTCCCCCGCGTGGTCGCCGAAGGGCAAGAGGATTGCCTATGAGGGGTCGGTCCACGGCCGCTTTCAGATTTTCACCATCGACGCTGAAGGGGGAAACCCGCAGCAGTTGACGTTTGAAGGGGGAGGGCATGAATCTCCCTCCTGGTCGCCGGACGGACGGTATATCGCTTACAGTGTCCGGGGGTACGGATGGAGCCGGATTGAGATCATGAATGAGGGCGGACAGAATGCGAGGGTGCTGCACGAGGGAAAAGACGGCTGTCAGAGCCCCTTCTGGTCTCCCCGTCCGCGGTGATTAAAAAAATCCCATTTTGGGGTTGATTTTTACGGCCACTAGTGCTTTATTTCTCTTTATACAATATCAAGCCACGGAAATGTTATTTTTGATTCAAGAAAGGAGAATGAAGATGAGAAGGAATTGGGTTGGAGTTGGGCTGATAGCCCTCGTTTTATGTTTCTCCGTTGCATTCCTGACCGGTTGCGCCAAGAAGGCGGCGCTGAAGGAGGGGGCCGTGGTTACCCAGGAGCAGAAAGCGGTTGCCAAGTCGCCGGCGGCGGCGGATGATGCCGCGGCCAGGGAAAAGGCCCTGCGGGAACAGGCCCTGCGGGAAAAGGCCCTGCGGGAAAAGGCCATGAAAGATGCCGCGGCGCGTGAAGCGGCCGGCAAGGAAGCGGCCGAAAAGGCGAAGAAAGAAGCGGCAACAAAGGCGGCCACCATCCTGCAGGAGATGCAGATTGCGGACATCCACTTCGATTACGACAAGTACAACCTGAAACCCGAGGCGCAGGAGATTTTGAAGAAGGGCGCACCGGCGTATCTGAAGTACCGGGATTATAAACTCGTGATCGAAGGGCACTGCGACGAACGGGGCACCGCCGAATACAACTTGGCGCTGGGCGAAAAGCGGGCGACGGAAGCGGCGAAGTACCTTTTCGATCTGGGCATCGGGAAGGAAAGGATCAAGACCATCAGCTACGGCAAGGAGATGCCTCTGGATAAGGGACATGACGAGGCGGCCTGGGCGAAAAACAGAAGAGCCCATTTCGTTATTTTCCCGCCGGCCAAATAACGTCGTTTCTGTATATAATGGGGCGCTTTTTATTCGGCCGTTCCGGGGGAAGAAATGGTCCTGTGGGTCCCGCTTCGAGGCGGGACCCACAGGACTCTTGTAATGGTTATCCCGGCATCGACCGGTTTGGGTTTTCCGGCCGGATTGGGCCGGGAGCGCTTCCCGCAATCCCCGCCTTGTCGGCGGAGATAAGGGGTTCAACAAAAAACGGACAGTTTCCCTGCCGGGAAGCGCCGCCCTGTGGGCGGAGAGCTTTAAAATAGCCGCGGAGGAAAAAATCTTGCGAAGGTGTCTGTGCGCCCTGATCATCATCGTGTTCCTGTCTATGACGGGGTGCGCCACGACGAATGATCTTCGCCGGGTGCACTCTGATCTCAACAGGCAGATCCAGGTGACAAACGAAAAGATTGCCTCTGTGGAGCAGGGATGGTCTCCGCTCCGGGGTGAGATCGCGGGCGTCCGCAACGAGATCGCAAAAGACCATGAGGCCATCCAACTGCTGCGGGGCAGTCAGGCGGAAGGACGCGCTGAAATGACCGATATCCGGGAGCAGCTCCAGCAGATCCGGGGGACGGTCGATGGTCTCCGGAAGGACCTATTGTCCGCTGCGTCCAGAACGGTCAAACGGGAGGAAGAGGAAAAGGTGCTCCGGGAAAAGTTGGATAACCTTACGTTCAGGATCAACTTCATCGAAAGTTTTCTCGGGATCGGCAAGAATGAGGAACCGGCGGCGGCACCGGCGGGAAAGGTGGTGAAACAGCCGGCGGCAGCGCCGGCAAAGGAAACGGCCGGCAAGGGGAGAACGGACAAGGAATCCGTCTACGCAGCGGCCTATGAACTATTCAAAGAGGCAAAGTACGAAAAGTCAAGAGAGGCTTTTGAAAACTTTCTCAAGCAGTACCCCGGCACCGAATTTTCAGACAATGCCCAGTTCTGGATCGGTGAGTGCTATTATTTCGAGAAGAAATACGAAAAGGCCATCATCGAATACGACAAAGTGACCAAGAATTTTCCGGGGGGGAACAAGGTTCCCTACGCCCTTCTCAAACAGGGTCTCTCCTTCCTGAAATTAGGGGATAAGGCAAGCGGAAAGCTTCTCCTGCAGCAGGTTACCAAAGATTATCCCAACACGAGTCAGGCCCGGATCGCCCGGGCGAAACTCCTCGAGATTAAATAAATTTGACTTCTTATGGATCGAGGAGAATCGGAGTGATCCCCTCCGGGACCGGCAGGGGAAAGGATTCCGGATCGGCTTCAAACTGCCGTAGATCCGCGTGGCGTATGTTCAGAACGGCCATTTCCTCTACCCGGATCGTCACTTGTTGCGGCAGAAAGCCATCCCCGATACGGACATGATCCGCGAAATCGGCCGTATAAATAATACTTCCATTTTCCCTGAACCTTCGGAACCGGGTGAGCCGGCCGCCCACCGGATCGATCCACAGGGAACGCATCCTCCTTCCCGATTTGTACTGATCGACACGGTAATGATCTTCCTCCCGATCCCCGTTCGATGGGTGCATCTCCTCTGCGCCCTCCGGGGGAACGCCCATTAGAAGAGAGATCATATCGGCGGCAGGCAAGAAGGCGGGAATGAAGCGCGAGATGTTCCGAGGGGTGGCGCGACCGGTGTAGAAGGCGTTCTTACCGGGGAGAAAGACGCGGAGTTCGCCTTCAGCGACCGAAAGGTATAAATCCGGGGGACCCATGAGGGGAATGGATTCCACACGCAGAAAGGCCGGTTTTTTCATCATCACCGCGCCCCTCAAAGGGTAGCGGTTGCCATGGTGGTTGATTTCGATCTTGGCTGTGGACGTGAACACCTGCTTGCCGGGTGTGGTCGCCGCAAGCGCCCGGAGGGCGGCCTCGGGAGAATCATAGAATGCGAGAGGCACAGAAGGCTTGTGTGCAGCGCAGCCGGAGAGGATGAAACCGAGAGCCGTAATCCCGAACAACGGCAGAATGCCGTGCCGCAGGCAGCGGGCCGTTTGCATCATGGGAGACCTTGAAAATTGGGGGACATGAGAGACGGGGAAAGATCATCGCGCTTTTTCTTCAGGAGGTCGTTGCCGGGATTGAACCGGATCGCCTTCTCGTAGGCGTCGGCTGCCTCCCGGGTTCGGCCGGACCGGATATAGGCATCCCCGAGGTGTTCGAGGATAGCCGCATCTTCCGGCAGGGCCTCCGACGCCTCCTTCAGATACCGGATCGCCTCCTCCAGTTTGTTGTTCCGGAAGAAGAGCCAGCCCAGTGAGTCGAGCATATAGCCGTTTCCCGGTTTCAACTGGAGGGCTTTCCGGATCAGCTTCTCCGCCTCGTCCAGATGGATTCCCCGATCCGCATACATATAGCCGATGAAATTGAGCGCCTCTGCGTGATCCGGTTCAAGCTTCAGAATCGTTTTCATCGCCTGGATGCTCTCCTCGAACCGGTCTGTTTTTTCGAAGAGAACCCCGAGGCTGAAGTGGAGATCAACGCTTTTCGGATTGACCCGCAGCCCTTCCCGGATGAGCTCTTCCGCGGCGGAATATCTTTTTTCTCCCTCATAAATGGATGCGAGGAAGGCATAGAGACCCGGGACATCCTTCTTTTTCCCGATCGCCTGGAGAAGAGAATCGACGGCCTCGGGCACCCGCTGCTGTTTTTTCAAAATCATCCCGATACGGATCTGGGCGCCGCCGAAATGTTCCGAAGAAACGGGTATGCCCCGCAGGGTTTCCAGGGCTTTCTCGTCATCCTTGATCTCCGCATAGGTCGTGCCGAGCAGGTACATGATCTTGTATTCCGCCGGATATTCCCGCATCAGGGCGGCCATCATCTCGACGGCCTTTTCAGGCCGGTTCCTTTCCAGATTGATGAGAGCGAGGGTCAACCGCACCTCCCGGTTGTTGCCGTCTAACTTCAGAACCTCCTGGAATTCCTTTTCCGCCTCGTCGTAGCGTTGTTCCTGAAGGTACAGTTCTCCCAACTTGATCCGTGCCTGAAGTCGGGCGGGAAAGAGATCGATAAAATTCCGATAAACCTCAACCGCCTGGGGAATCTTCTGCTGTCTTTCATAAAGGATGGCGAGGTCGATGATGGCCGATTCGAACTGGGGACGGAGCGTTAATGTCTTGCGGAATCCCTTTTCCGCCTCGTCGTATCGTTTCATCTGGGCAAGAAGCCGGGAAAGATAGTAATTCCCCATGAAATGGTCGGGATCGATTTTGAGAAGTTCCCGGAACTCGGCAACCGCCTCGTCCAGTTGTTTCATTTCGGCGAGGCTCGTTCCGAGGTAGAATCGGGCGGATGGGTTCTTCGGCACCTGTTCAATGACCCGCCGGTATTCTGCTGCTGCGGCGGAATAGTCCTGACGGTTCAGATAGAGACCGCCCAGAAAGAAATGGGTGTCGCTGTCGTCCGGGTGCTCCTCCAGGGTCTTCTTGCCGATCGCAACGGCCTTCTCCACATCCCCCTTTTCCACATAGAGCGACGCGAGTTCTTTTGCCAGGTAGGCAGAGGCGGGATCGAGGCGAAGCGCCTCCTCCATTTCCAGGATTGCCGCATCCACGTCTTCATTGAGGGCATGGAGGATGCCGAGGCTGTAATGATATCCCGCGACGGACGGCGGATGCATCGCAGCCGGCGGCGAAAGTGCGGCATTTTCCCGAACGGGGAAGACGGCACACCCGGAAAGGACCAGAATCACGAAAAAAGCCCAACCTGTCTTACGGACAAATATCCGGATCATGCAATGCTTTCCTTTCGGAGGCGGGTTTATCATTATGCCTGTTTTTTATGAAGGGATCCTGCTTTCCCGCCCCACCGGGGATTCGGAGGCACGCCGATACGGGGATCACCTTGACGCCTTTCTTCCGCCAGATGGGCAGGACATCGCGGATCGCCCGCACCGTTTCCATATGGGGATGGCCGATCATCAGAACCGGCGTGCCGTTTTTTCGTCCCTGCCGAAATATGCCGGTCAGGCTTTCCAGGGCGACGGCGTAACCCGGAGCATAGTCAATGAAGACATCCCTTGCGGCGAACCGGACACGCGCCCGTCCGGCCAACTCCCTTCCCCGGGAATTGTCGGTGGTCAGGCTGTCCACGAAAAAGAGACCCTTTGTCCGCAGTTCCTCCATGACGACAGCGAGCCGCGCCTCGTCCTCCATGAAGCGCGAACCCATATGGTTGTTTACCCCCAAAGCGAAAGGGACCTCCGCCAGATTCTCGCGGATCCGTCTCCGGATTTCTCCCGCGTCCATGTCGGCCATCAGCGCCCCTTCGCCCGGCGATCCCTCCGGGTAGGAGCGGGGTTCCATCGGCAGGTGGAGGAGGATCTCCTTTCCGGCCGCGTGGAAAAGCTCGGCCGCCTCCACGGCATGGGGGGTATGGGGGAGGACGGCGAAGGCAATGGGCGCCGGAAGGCCGGCCAGTTCCTTAACGATCTGAAGATCATAGCCGATGTCGTCGATGATGATGGCGACCGAGCGACCCGGGTGCCCAATATCCGGCGGCGCCGGTTTCAGCTTCCGGCCCGGCGGTTTGGCTGTGGACGCCTTTTTCGGCGTTCCCTTCCCGAGACCTCTCCTGTCACCTGAATCATCCGGCCGCTGCTCCACCCTTTCCAGAAAAAGGACAACCGCCGCGATGAGAGCGGCGGCAATGACCACCGCCAAGAGTGGAAATCGTTTCACGTTTCTCTAAAAACCTGTTTGGGGACACCTTGCCGCAAGGTGTCCCCGTTTCCATGGTGCCGCATCGTGTCCCCGATTCACCGGTCAACCCTTCATGTTCTTTTTCAGAATATTCCAGCTTTTGAGAATGTCGATTGCATTCTTCAACTGGTTGTCCTTGTCCAGTATGTCCGTCTCCTTTTTTGTATCGTCCACTTTGACTTCGTTCTCCGTCGGCGATTTGATATGGCCCTTCAGGTCCTTCTCCCGAAGCATGTGGTTCTCGGCATTGGTCTTTTCTTCCGCTTTTTCTTCCGGCGGCCGGATCGGTTTCACCACGATGTCGGGTGTTATCCCCTCCGCCTGGATGGAGCGCCCCTTGGGGGTGTAGTATCTGGCCGTCGTAAGTTTCAGAGCCGAACCATCTTCCAGGGGAATGACCGTCTGCACGGATCCCTTGCCGAAGGTCTGCGCCCCGAGGATCACCGCCCGCCCGTTGTCCTGGAGGGTACCGGAGACGATTTCCGCGGCGCTGGCCGTTCCCTCGTTGACCAGTACGACCATTGGGCAGGTTGGCTCATCCCCGTCGTCCTTCGCTTCGGCCTTGCTCTCCATGCCCTTGGACCGGCCGCGCGTGGAGACGATGATCCCCGATTTCAGGAAGGCGTCCGATACCTCGACGGACTGGTTCAGCAGTCCGCCGGGATTGTTCCTCATGTCCAGGACGATTCCTTTCAGGGGACGGGCCTTTGCCTCGATCTCCCGGAGGGCCTTTTTCAGGTCGTCGCACGTACGTTCCTGAAACTGGGAAAGTCTGATATATCCGATATTGTCATCGTATACCTTCGACTTAACGCTCCTGATGTTGATGGTGCTGCGGGTCATCTCGATATCTTTCGGTTTGGCCAGCCCCTCGCGGAGAATCGTGATAATCACCTTCGTGTCCTTGGGTCCCCGGAGCTGTTTGACGGCATCCATGATGGAGATATCTTTGGTCGATTTGCCGTCGATCTTGATGATCTGGTCGCCCGGCTTGACCCCGGCGTTGTATGCGGGGGTGTCCTCGATCGGGGAAACGACAGTGAGCACATCCTTGAGAATCGTGATTTCGATCCCGATCCCGCCGAAGCTTCCGCGGGTGTCCACCTCCAGTTCCTTGTACATCTCCGCCGTCATGAAGATGCTGTGGGGATCGAGGGATTTGATCATCCCGTTGATCGCCCCCTGCAGGAGTTTGTCCGTCTCCACCGGCTCCACATAGTTCTTCTCCACCATGTCCAGGACCTCGCTGAAGGTCTTGAGACTCTTGTATGTGCTGCGTTCTATGGCGGAGACGCGGCTGTCGCCGTAAGGGCCGAGAATGAGCGGCATCAGAAAGACGAGCAGGACGGTTATCCGCTTGCCGAAAAAGGTGTTCATCAATGGTTCCTCCCCAGTCGAATCACGCTCGATTAAAAATACCGTTTAACGATACCACTTTTATAATGCAAAATTCCATCACTTTTTCAGCGCCGGCGGCAGAAGTCCGCTTTCCGCCCAATCCATGCGATATCTCTTCCGCAATGGTCCTCCGCGGTTTTCCCCTGCGAAAATCGCCGGGAGGTGCGAAAAAAGTTTGCAGGAGCGAATTTTTATATATAAAAGGAAAATCGATTTTCGACCGGAAGGGTTCATGAAGCCATGCGCCGCCATGACGGGTTGCGCCGGACACACTGTGACGTATCGTAAATAAGGAGGGGATATGGCAGGGCAGAACTGGTTACGGACATTATCCAAAGCGAAGGATGACCGGTGGATCGGGGGCGTCTGCGGAGGGCTGGGGAAGCATACCCCGGTCCCTTCCTGGATCTGGAGGGTGATATTTTCAATACTCTTTTTTTGCTTCGGCACGGGATTGCTCATCTATATCCTGTTGTGGGTGTTCATGCCGAATGAACTGTAGAAGCAGACCATTACGAAAAAATCTGATTTGATCACACGACTGTCCGAAAAGACAGGAAAGGGATTGGAAGAACATTTGAACGGCCGGAAGGGATCAAAATGACAGGACAGGATCGGTCCTGTCGCACCCTCGGCCACACGAAAAACCCCCTGCTGAAGCGATTAAATTGCTTAGGGTAAGACGGATTTCCGGATAAAACTGCCTGGATAAGTTTCTCCAATCCGATGATCATTGAGATACCGGAGGGCGGCGGCGCGGTTTTCAAATTGTCCGAGCAGGACCCGATGCCACTGGCCCTTGCCCCGGACAGAAACCGCTTCCACCCGAACTGCGAACTTCCCGGCCCGCATTTTTTTTGCCAAGGCGTCTGCCTTGTTTCTTTCCGGATAGGCGCTGATCTGAATGCTGTAGGGTCCTCCGGCCTTTGTTTTAACGCTGATTTGATCCGGGGATGTGATCTCCTGCTTTATCCGGGAAGGCGAGGCCGGTTCCGGTTCGTTCCGGCTCTCAACCCCGGTGGGTCGGACAGGCAAAGAGGTCGGTGCAGACTGCGGTGATATGTTTTTTGTCGAAGGAGGCGGGGCCGCCTTTGATTCGCTCTGAGTCCCGGTCCCGGTTGGTTGAGCAGTCAAAGGGAGCGACACTGTCCCCGGGGGGACATTGTGCGGCGTCTCAACGCGAAGGGGTGGTTCAAGCCACCGCCGGCCATCAAAATATTGGGCATGGCTCGTCAGTCTGTTGATGCGGAGCGGATAATCATTGCCCCCCAGCCGAATGGCCTCGTAGTGATACAGGGTCGGCCACAAAAAACCCAGGACCAGAATGACCGCAATGAAGGCGCCCGGGGCGAGCATCCACGGGCGAAGTTTAAATGCCGATCCGTGAACCACGTTAACATTGGCCCGGACGGATGCCGTCTTTTCCGGATCGGGATTTTCGGGGAAGGGCAGGAGTGCCGTTGATAATGGCGGATGGGTTGAATGTCCGGCTTCGGCTGTCTCGCGGGCACCGTGCAGAAGTAAAAGCCTTTCGTAGGCATTCTTGATTTCCTTCAGCTTTTCCGTTGACGTCTCTTTCCAGGATGGAACATGAGGATAACGTTCAGGATCCCAAGTGCCGGTCAATTTTTCAAAGGCGAGGCGGATGTCCGATAGAGAAACATCGGGATTAATCTGAAGAATTTTGTAATAGAGAGCCGGATCTTCCGCAATATCGGATGCAACTTCGGCGGAATCGAGGGAGGCCACCCGCCGGTATAGTGATTCCAGTTCCTTGGCCAGTCGGTCGTCTTCCTGCTTAACCCTTTCATCCTGTTGCTGTTTCGGATCATCTGTCATAAAGGCGTTCCTTCGCATTCATCCATATGTTTCAAGTAAGCCTGAGCCAAATGATCGGGATCTATATTAAGCGCCTGGGCGTAAGATTTCAGGAAACTTTTGACGTATACGCGCGGCGGCAGGAGATCGAAGCGATCCTCCTCGATGGCCTGAAGCGCCGCCATACTGACCCTGCTCTGAAAAAAAATATGATCCAGGGAGATGCCTTTTTTCCCCCGGATGATTTTGAGATCCGCTCCGGTAAGTGTTTCCCCGTGCAGCATGGCCTGCAGAGACGGATCCTCTACGGCGTCTGAATCTGCATGAATCGTGGGCGACGGGGCGGCATGCTCCCGCTTGAACATGTAGAGAGGAATGGGGATCTTCGTTTTATCCTGATATTGCCGCCCTTCGTCCATCCGGCCCTGGGAAATGAGCTTCTTATCATAGTCGGACCTTGATCGGCTGTCAATGAGGATCAGATAGGCACTTTCCAACTCAGTCAGGATCATTTTTCGCTCGGTTTCCGTGAAAAAGGAATATGAACCCATGGATTCATGGGCATAGACTTCATGCGCATCCTCGTAGGCGCGGCGGATTTCATAAGGCGATGCATCGACGGCAACGTCGAGAAGCTCGTATAATGTTTTGTTCTGCGAGGGTGTCATCCGTTTAGAGAAAAATTCCCGGCTAAGACGATTCATTCCAGACCAGGCGCGCGGATTCCCGGGGCCGATCCCGGGCCGACAACAGTTGCCTGCAACATTCCCTGAGATCAAGCGCGGTTTGCGTATAGGGATACAAGTCGATGAAAGGGGTCGTTTTACACACGGCATTGTGGACCCGGTCATCGAAGCCGACGTTGCCCAGGAAATGCATCTTCAGATTCAGATGCTTTTCAATGATCCGACAGATCACTTTACCGATGTTGGGATTATCCTGCTTGCGGTGCTGGTTGACCATCAGCTTGAATTCGAAGACCCGCAACTCCTTTTCCAGGATGATCCCCTTTTCAGGGTCCAGTTCCCTGATGACCTGCAGAAGAAGATCGGGATTCGTTACCGTGGCATGACGGTTCCGTTCTTCCGCTTCTCGCGCCAGGTTCCGAAAAGCCTGACCATCAAGCGTCTGTCGTATTTTACGGAAATAGACCGATCGGATCAAACGATAGATGTTTTCAATGGCGGTCGGCTCCGGGGTCGTTACAAAAATACCCGAAGGGGAGGTCATGAAAAAGTCAATGGTATTGAAAGACGTGCCGGCGCCAAGATCCAGAAGGATGTAATCGAAGGGCAGTTTGGCGATATGACGGATGATCTTCAGCTTCTGTTCGTGGGCCAGGTTGGCGATATCCAGGGTGTTCATGGCGCCGCTGATCAGAAAAAGATTGGATGTCGGCGTTTCAATAATCGCTTCCGAGAGTCTCTCGCATTTTTTCCTGATAAAGTCGGACAGACTCATGGGGGGATGAGGGACGCCGGTGATCGTGTGCAGATTAGCGGCGCCGAGATCAAGGTCAACCAGCAGGGTTTGGTAGCCCTCCTTCGCCAGAATCATTCCGAGGGAGCAGGTCAGAAAGCTCTTCCCGGAGCCGCCTTTCCCCCCTCCGATTGGCCATACATGAGACATCCCATCCCCCATGACGACGTCACAAACAGCATTCCGGAAAAGAAACCACCCCTATGGTTACCCGCTATTATCATGAAATAAACTGATGATGTCAATGAAATATCACATGAAATATCACATCTGCGAAATATCACGTCTGTGATGGCATCATGTGTATTGATCATGGTTTGCAGTTCCTATTACGGCTTCAGGGACAGGAAGTAGGTGTGAGTGGGGCAGAGCACATGGGGGCGGCGGGACGTGCTGCGGGTGGTGGTGCAGCGGTTGCGGTTGAGACGACGGAGCTTGTGCGAGTCGAAAAAACGGATCTGCCGGGTTGTGATCTCATGGACGATGGACCAGTGGTCCCACATGGGACCACCCAGCCCTATGAGGATGGTTCTTTCGCAGTCAGTTTCGAGAAAGCGGGTCATTTCAGTCCAGAATTCATCCAGCGGCGTGTTGGGCAAATTTTTGAACGGCATACTGCGATAGGGGATCAACCCCTTTACCACCGTACGAAAAATTCCACCGATGGTGACCAATCCGATTCCTTCGGCCAGCATCCGGCTCAGATCGTGAGTTCGTTCAAGATGCTCCAGGATACGTCGAAAGAGGGTTTTTGCCTCGATATCGCTGATGGATGAAACAATACGGGCGGCGTTCACGATGCTGTATATGGCGCACAGGCCGTCCAGACCACCTTGCTCGTAAGGCTTCATGATTTTATCTCCCCTGCCGCGGGTTTTCGGGTATGCCGGGCGGAGGCTAGGCGAACAAGCAGGCTGGCGAAGGCGCCGTAGGTCATACCGGCGGCTTCCGCGGCAAATGCGAGGCTGGTGTCCGGACTGAAATCCGGATTGGGGTTGACGTCCAGGACATAAAAAGAATCGTCGCGCAGTCGCAGGTCGATTCGGGCATAATCGCGGCAGCCTATGCGCCGATAAGCCTCGACCGACGTCCGTCGAAGAGCCTCCAGTTCCCCATCGGTCAAGGACGCCGGAATTCGCAATTCGATTCCTTCATAATGGCGGGATCCCGGGGTGAATTTAGAATCGAAGGTGCACAGTCGGTCGCGCAGATCGGCAAAGGCGGAAAAGTCCATTTCAGCCGGAGGAAGCATATGGATCCGATTGTTCCCCCAGAGGGTAACATGAAATTCCCGGCCGTCGATAAAGTCCTCCACCAGGGACGGTTGAAAAAACGTTTCCCTGACGTATGCCACGCGATCCCGCAGTGCTTTCTTATCGAGCACCACCGCGTTGCTGTCGACCCCCATGCTGCAGTGTTCGAAAGCGGGCTTAACGATTGCCGGAAACCGATGCCAGTTTTCCAAAGTATCCGTTTCAACCACCCATCCGAAGGGAGTAGGGATTTCGTGTGCCGCCAGCATTGCTTTGACAGATCCCTTGTTCCAGGTCAAGGCCAGCACCTCGGGTGGGGAACCGGTATAGGTGTATCCAAGCTGCTCCAAATGCGTGGCCACTTGAACGTCGCTGTGGGGAATTCCGGGAAATTCCTCGCACCAATTAAAAACAATATGGTCGGCGGGACTGCAGGGGGCCAGCGCGGAGGCCAAATCGTTGCCCGTGATGGGAACTTCGCAAACCTTGTGGCCTTCGGCAACCAGGGCCGTCACAAATCGGCGCACGGTATCCAGGACGGCGACGGTATCAGCCTCTGGCCAAGAAGGATCGATATTATGCAACACGACGACCACCGGTTCAGCGGGTGATGACACGGGGAACCCTCCTTTTCAATCAGAAGACAAATTTAATTCGCACGTGCATATCCATCCTTTAAATCGCGTAGACCGGCTCTTCCCGATGTTTCAGGTTGACATATTTTATCCTTTTACCGGCGGGCTTTCCGGCGATATTAGAACATTTTATGCACCGTCACTGTAGCAGAATTTATTAAGTTTTGCAGGAAAATTAAATAAAAATATTCGTTGACATTCCTGTTCTTAGTGGAGCATAATATCCACTAATAAAAAATAACGAAGGATTTCATCCATGCCGCTTCATTCTCTAATTTTAAAGAAAAAACTATGTCTTACCAAATCCCAAAAAATGATCGTTAAGTACGTCATGGATAATTATGATGAGGTTCTTTTCATGACTTGCTTCAAACTCGCCCGCAATGTGGGCGTGAGTGAAACATCAATTATCCGTCTTGCCCAAACTCTTGGCTTTAAGGGATATCCAGGTATGCAGCGATACCTACGGGCAAGTCTAAAAAGCCGCCTATCCACAGTCATACGCCTGGAAAAATCAATTTCTCATGGTTCTTCTGTAGCAGATGTTTTCACAAAAAATATTCGGCAGGACATTATAAATCTCACCCGCACTCTTCAGGAGATGCCTATTAAAGCATTACAGGAGGCTGTTGATTCAATACTGGCGGCACGATGCGTTTACTTTATCGGAATGCGAGGTGCCCATGCCCCAGCGCTGATTCTCAGTATTTATCTCCGGTTTCTGAATCGCAATGTGGTTCTCATTACGCCCGGCTACGGCGATGTGTGGAACAGCATCTATACGATTGGGAAAGAGGATCTTGCCGTAGCAATCAGCATTCCTCGATACTATCGATTAACCGTTGAATTGTTGGAATATGCACACAACAAAGGCGCAAAAACCGGGGCTATCACGGATTCGGCGCTGTCGCCACTTGCCCGCTATGCACAATGGGTGCTTCCGGTTCATTGCCAACTGGATTCCTTCATCGAATCTTATACGGCGGCTGTCAGTGTTGCCAGCGCTCTGGTAACTGCTGTCAGCATGAATAATCCGAAAGAAACGATGGACGAGCTGAAAAAGCACGAGGAGCTTTGGAAAGAAAAGAAAGACCTCATCAATCCGATGCGACATCTTCCTTTCTATGAGCCGAAGTATAAAAAATAGGCGCACCTTTAACCAAGAACGGAACATTCAGAACTATCATGTTATGAGGAGGCACTTATAGCGTATGTAGTGAAACACAATTGATATAATGATCAGCCGTAAGATTACCGAAAAATATCAGAGTAACGGACAAGGGATAAACACCATGAGTGAAAATCAGGGAGTACCCGTACAAGAGTCCGAACTCAGTTTCACATTAAGGAAATACACAGGCCTTATGGGGATCTTCATCGGCGTTGTATGCGCTGCCTGGTCTATTTTTCAGTTCTATACTTCGGGATTCGGGCTGCTTTCCGCCATGCCGCAAAGGGCAACCACCCTCGTCTTTACGCTGATCCTGACCTTCCTGCTCTATCCTATGTGGAAAGGCGAAAAAAGTTCTTTTTTCGCTATGACGAGGGATGGGATTTTTGTGGCTCTTGCCGTGATCACCTGCGTTAACATTATACTCAATTACCACCGCATCGCAGAGAACCTTGGCATCAGCAATCCAAGGGACATCGTTCTGGGAGCCGTTCTGATTGTCCTGGTTTTTGAGGCAACGCGGCGCACCGTCGGCTGGCCTCTTGTCATTGCGGCGGGGATCTTTCTAATTTATGCCTTTGCCGGGCAGTACATGCCAGGCATACTCCAGCATCGCGGTTACCCCCTCGATCGGATTATTGAACAGATGTATCTCGGTGTAGAGGGAATTTTTGGCGTGCCTCTCGGTGTCATGACCACATACGTATATGCCTTTCTCCTCTTTGGGTCCTTTCTCGAAGTGACAGGTGGCGCAAAGCTCTTTTTAAACCTCGCCTACTCAATGACCGGTTTTCTGAAAGGAGGTCCTGCAAAAACGGCAGTCATTGCAAGTGCTCTTACGGGTACGATTTCAGGAAGCGCCCTGGCAAATGCCGTAACGACCGGAACATTTACAATCCCTCTCATGAAGAGTGTCGGTTATCGACCTGCATTCGCCGCCGGTGTTGAGGCGGCGACATCCACCGGCGGGCAACTCATGCCGCCCATTATGGGAGCTGCGGCCTTTATTATGGTCGAGTTAACGGGGATTTCTTATTTAAATATAATAATTTCAGCTGCAATCCCCTCCTTTCTCTATTATTTATCTCTGTATGTGATGGTCCACCAGGAAGCCGAACGACTTGGACTCCGACCCATTCCCAAGGAAGAACTCCCCAAATTTCGAGCTGCCATCATAGCAGCAATTCCGTTGATTATTCCCGTTATCGCCATCTTCAGTCTTCTGATTTATGGAATCACACCTTTAAAGTCCGCTTTCTTTGCAACAATTCTCCTTTGTTTCTCAAGTAGCATTTCCAAAGATACCCGTATCACAGGTCGAAAAATTGTCGAAGCTCTCATCAAGGCCGCACGAAATGCCATCGCTGTATCGGCTGCCGTCACCATTTGTGGTGTGATCGGCGGAGTCGTTACATTGACCGGTCTCGGCATGAAGATGTCATTGATTATTATTGATCTGACCAAAGGAGATCTCTTCCTGACCTGTTTGATGGTCTGCATCTCCTGCCTTATCCTTGGAATTGGGCTTCCCACAACGGCCAATTATATTGTCCTTGCACCAATTGCCACACCTGCGCTCATCCAGTTGGGACTGCCCGTTATGACGGCCCACATGTTCATCCTGTATTACGGACTTCTCACGGAAGTAACGCCGCCTGTGGCTCTAACGGCATACACAACAGCGGCCATTGCCGGGAGTCCCGGCATGCGATCAGCCATTTATGGATTTAAGATCGCCATTGCCGGGTTCCTGATACCGTTTATGTTTGTTTATGCCCCTGGTCTTCTTTGTCTCGGAAACTTTATGGATGCACTCCAACCCTTGGTAACTTCAATTTTCGGCATCGTTGCCCTGGGTTCTTCTGTCACGGGGTATCTTTTAATTCGTTTGAACACAGTAGAAAGGGTTATTCTTTTCGCTACAGCCATAACGCTCTGTGATCCTCACATAATAACGGATTTGATCGGCATCATGTTCTTCGCCGGTATCCTCGCAGTACAATACGTGAAAAAGCGCAGGGGAAGCAGCAATCCCTGGCGGGGCGGCAGTCATGCCATCTGACACTAAAAGTGTCATAACGGGAAACCAAAAACATAAGGAGGAAAACTATGAAAAAGCAGAAAAAAAGTAGAATCTTCTTTGCATGGACCCTGGGGATTGTTTTTGCCGTAATTGTGATCCTTACCGGAGGGGACAACGCCTTTGCCCAGAAGAAGTTTCTCTCCGTGGCGACGGGGACTACCACCGGCGCCTATTTCGCCATCGGTGGAGGTCTGTCGAGGATCGTTAAGGACAAGATGCCCGGGTACGAACTGGCTGTTGAGTCGACACCCGGTACAATCGGAAACCTCCGCCTGCTAACGGCCGACAAGGTGAACATTGCCTTCGCCGCATCTGACATGACCTACTATGCAGTAAAGGGGATGGAGCAATTCAAAAACGAGGGTAAGGAAAAATACAAGTCCCTTCGGGGTCTCACAAGCTTATACCAGGAGGTCATCCAGGTGGTAACCCTTGCGAACTCTCCGATCGAAAAGATGACGGATCTCAAGGGCAAAAAGGTAGCCGTGGGCGCAGCGGGCAGCGGCACCATGCTGGCCGCACGTCTCATGCTGAGAACTGTGGGCCTTACATTTGATGATATCAAGCCCGACTACCTCAATATGGGTGATGCCGCCAATGCCCTGGCGGATCACAACAATGATGCGGGTTTTTTCTGGTCAGGTCTTCCCACGGGGTCACTGCTCGATCTTTCTGCTCTGAACAAAATCAGGATCATCCCCGTAGACGATGCAGCTATGGCGAAGATCCTCAAGGACTGGCCGTTCTATGCGGAGTATATCGTTCCCGCAGGGACGTACCGCGGATTCGACAAGGACGCCCGCTGCGTTGCCTCCCCCGGTCTGCTGGTCGTGACGACCGCCATGAGTGATGATCTTGCGTACCAACTGACAAAAAACATCTTTGAGAACACGGCGATGCTCAAGGCGGCCCATATTCGTGGAGGAGATATCAGTCTCAAAACCGCCTTTGTAGGCATGCCTATTCCCATTCATCCAGGGGCCGTCAAATATTACAAGGAAAAAGGTTTGAGCGTCCCGGCAGCGCTTCTGCCAAAGTGAACATTTCACGTCCGAGCGGCACGAGGGCTTGCCGCTCGGACACCCCCGCTTTCATCCTTATGGAGGTTTTTTATGGTGGAACATGCAAAACAACAATTATTCGATAACATTGTGTCCGGTATCGTCGAATCGGAGCCCGAAATGGTTAAGAATGCCGTACTTCAGTGTATTGCCGATGGCGTTAATGCACAGGTCATCCTGGATGATGGTCTCAAGAGAGGCATTGATAACCTCGGAGAGTTATTCGAACGACAAGAGGTCTTTCTTCCCCAGATTATGTTTGGCGCCAAGATCTTCGCTGAAGCGATGGATATCCTGAAACCCCATCTTGCTGCAGGTGCGGAAACGCAAACCATTGGAACCGTCGTTATCGGTACGGTACACGGCGATCTTCACGATCTCGGGAAAAATATCGTTTCCATTATGCTTTCGGTTTCTGGATTCCAGGTGATCGATATTGGAGTGGATGTCTCCACGGATGCATTCCTCTCAGCCGTGCGCACCCATCAACCCCAGATTCTCGGGCTGTCTTCCCTGCTTACCACCACCATGTTGGAACAGCGCTTTGTCATCGAATCCCTTGTCGAAGCAGGCCTGCGTGAAAGTGTTCGCGTAATGGTTGGCGGAGCGCCTGTCTCTGAGCGCTGGGCAAGAGAGATCGGAGCGGATGGCTATGCCGGAGATGCGAACCGCGCCACGGCTGTTGCAAAGTCGCTCTTATAGAAGAAATAGGGAAGCATGACAGGAGAAAGGAGAACACGTATGCAATATCCCCGGGAACCATTGTTCCGCATTATCGACGCAGCCGCAATTGAGAAGATCCTTGAAACCGCGTATGCACTGCTGCAGAAACCCGGTTTCAAGGTATACAATGACCGGGCCATAAAGATCTTTGAGGAAGGCGGATGTGAGGTTAATCACGAGACACGGATCGTAAAAATCCCCCGATCCCTCGTGGAGTGGGCCATCCGGGAAACCCCCCGTACTTTCACCCTTCACAATCTCCAAGGGGAAGCGCAGGCGCCGCTCGAAAGCAACCGTTTCCACCCATATCCGGGCACGACTGCCATCGGCGTATATGACTTTAAGAAACGTCTTTTTCGGGAGGCAATGACTTCCGACCTGAAACAATTCCTCAAAGTTGTATCGCATCTGCCTTTCATCAAACTTCAATCTGCATTTATCTGTAATGACGTTCCTGAAAACTTCACGGATATCTATCGCTTGGCCGTACATCTGAAATACACCAATAAGCCGATTAAAACGAGCGTCTTTACCACCAAGGACTCAATTTCCGTAATGAAGGAACTCCTTTTCGCTGTATCGGGCGGCGAAGATGCTCACGCGGAAAAACCCATCGGGTTTGTCTCCGTCAATTGCGATCCGCCTTTCATGTGGAACGATTTCATCACGGAAGTCCTGATCGAATGCGCTGCATCGAAGATTCCTCTGAGCCGCGGCTCCATGCCCATTTCCGGAGCGGCGGCACCGGTCACTCTCATCGGTGCCGTCATTCAGCATGCTGCGGAATCGATGAGCAGCATTGTCCTTTCGCAACTTGTCCGGCCCGGTGCACCCGGACTGTACGGCAGTTCCCCAATTATCTTTGATATTCGAAAAGGCACTACGCCTATGGGCGCCATCGAGACGCACATGTTCAACTCCGCCGTCGCCCAAGTCGGTAAATTCCTGCAGATCCCGACGCACCTTTACCTCGGACTGACAGATGCCAAGTGCATCGACGCACAGGCGGGTTTTGAAGCGGCCATGGGGATTTTGATCGGCGCGCTGTCCGGAGCGAATCTGTTCGCCGTGGGGATGATGAACTTCGAGACGGCATTGAGCCCGGAGAACATCGTCATAGCCAATGAAATCTGCGGAATGGCGGAACGTCTTGTCAGCGGGATCGGGTATGCTCCTTCAGACTTTTCAACTGCAGTGTGGGAAGAGGTTGGCCATACTCAAGGTTTCATACAAAGCCTTCATACGATCAAGAATTTCAAACAGGAACAGTTCAAGGTGTCGGATGTCGTCGATAGAAGTAATCTCGATGACTGGATCGCACGGGGGAGTAAAGACTGTGCGGAGCGTGCCCATGGGATCGTACAAGATATCCTCTCCCGGGAAACGCCAAAGACGGTTACCCCTCAGGTGGAGGAAGAGATAGACCGGATTGTTCTGGATTATGCAAAGCACCTCGGAATTCCCAAGGAGAGGATTCCTCGGGATTTCTTTGAAAATTAAAGAAGCAGGCGCCGGATATTGCACTGCCTGGGCCAAGAATTGAGGAAGCCGATCTTCGGCGGACAAATCAAATAATAAGACCATTCACTCTGGATGCAGGGCGTATCTAATATCAAGGAGGAGATGAACAATTATGGAAATAAAAAGATTTCCAAAATCAGAGGCGGCTTATGAGGCCGGAAAGAAAGTCATTCCGGGGGGGGTTATAGGAACACGCCGGCCAGAGAATTTCGTACCGGGGGCCTATCCCCTTTACATAAAAGAAGGAAAGGGGGCACATTTTAAAGATCTCGACGGCAATGAATACATCGACTACTTGGCGGGTTTTGGGCCAGTACTTTTGGGACATGCTTATGAGGCTGTGGACAATGCAGCAATCGAAAGGATCCGCAGAGGGTTTTGCTTCGATTTATCGCAGGATATTCAAAACACATTGGCAGAAAAAGTTATTGAATTTATCCCCTGTGCAGAACGGGTTATATTTGTTCTGAGCGGTTCAGATGCTACAACTGCAGCGATCCGTTTGGCCAGGGCATACACGGGAAGAGACAAAATCCTGAAGTCCGGCTACAGTGGCTGGCATGATTGGTGCGTACCCATACCAACAGGGGTACCAGCCAAGGCACGCGAGGACATCCTTCCTTTTATATACAACGACATTGCCTCCGTCGAGACGGCAATGGAGAAACACAAAGGTCAGGTCGCGGCGATCATTCTTACTCCACTTGCTCATGAATACAATCACCCCTTAGAATTTCCCCAGGAGGGATTTTTACAAAAGCTTAGAGATATAACCAAAGCGGAAGGAACCTTGTTGATTTTTGATGAAGTTCGGACCGGATTCCGTTTGGCTCGAGGGGGAGCGCAAGAATATTTCGGAGTAACGCCGGACATCGGTGTTTTTGGGAAAGCCATAGGCAACGGATATCCAATAGGGATGGTAACGGGATCGAATGATGTAATGATGGCAAATCAAAAAGCGTACATTTCTTCTACGTTTTTCTATAACTCCTTCCCAATGACGGCTGCCTTGGCGGTGCTAAAAGAAATCGAGGGGGAAAATGTACTCCCGCATATTTGGAGACTGGGTGAAAAACTGCAAAAGGGGATGAAGGATCTTCTATCAAAATATGAAATTCCGGCTGAAGTGTCCGGTCCTCCGCCGATGCCATTTTTAACATTCAAATCAGATAAATCAGATCCACAAAAGAAGCATCAGGCAAGGCGCAGGATCTTCTTCACGGAGGTTATAGCGAATGGAGTCTTCCTCCATCCCTTCCATCATTGGTATATCATTTATACACATACGGATGAAGATATCGAAAAGACTCTTGCCGTAATGGAAAAGGCGATGATGAAAATCAAGGCGCAGGTTCCTTGAATGGAGATGTAACGGGGATTCGTTCCCTGTGGGATATAAATAATCAAGGAAATGGAGAGAGTAATGCAATCGCTGGACCATCTTTTCAAACCCGCCTCCGTCGCGGTGATTGGAGCCTCCGAGGTTCCCGGCAAGGCGGCCGAACGGCGGACGAGGAGTCTGATCCGAGGGGGGTATCCCGGCAAGATCTTCCTCATCAATCCCAAAAGGGACACCCTTTTCGGGAGAAAGGCCTATCCCTCCATCCTTGACGTCGGGGAGGATGTGGACCTCGTCGTGATCATCGTTGCCCCGAGGCTGATCACCCAGGCCGTTGCCGACAGCGTGAAGATGCACGCCAAGGGAATCGTCATCATCACGGCCGGACTTGGAGAAACCGGCGAGGAGGGCAAGAGAATCGAGACGGAGATCCTCCGCACCGCGACCGAAGGAGGCGCAAAGATCATCGGCCCCAACTGCAACGGCCTTTTCTCTGCTTCCGGCGAGATGAACCTTATCGGTGTCCCGCTGATCAAAAAGGGACCCCTCGCCGTCATCGCCCAGAGCGGAAACATTATCGACTCGATCACCCACTACGCCGAGATGCGCGGGGTGGGACTGAGCCACATCATCTCCGCCGGCAACGCCATCGGGGTGAAGTTCCACGAATACATCGAATACCTGGGACGGGACGAGGGGACCAAGGCGATCCTGATGTACATGGAAGGGATCAGGGAGGGGGATCAGATCGTCCGGGTGGCACGGGAGGTTTCCAAGCGTAAACCGATCGTGATTCTCAAGGTTGGGCGCAGCAAAGCGGGCGCCAGGGCCGCCGCCTCCCATACCGGATCCCTGGCCGCCGACGATGCCGTTGTGGACGCGGCCTTCCGCCAGGCGGGCATCGTCCGGGTCACCAACGTGGACGAGATGTTCGATGTCGCCATGTCCTTCGCCAACATGCCCCTGCCGAAGGGAAACCGTGTCGCCATCGTCTCCGAGGGCGGCGGGGACAATTCGGTCGCCGCAGACAACGCCCAGCATTTCGGATTGGAGGTACCGGTCCTGCCGCAGGCAACCCAGGAGAAGATCCGCCCGTTCCTGCTCGCCGGGATGCCGGCCTCGAATCCGATCGATTACGGCGGAACGGCCGAGGAGAA
>JAFGRP010000207.1 GCA_016935075.1 Deltaproteobacteria bacterium
TCGCATGTCGCCGAGGCCATCCAGTACAGAAGCCTTGATCGGCACCTCATTTAATGGTAGGAACACAGATATTGTTCACCCACTCAAGGGTATCTGCGTTTAAGGAGACGAATTTATGGAAATCAAGGTTATTCAGGCTTCCCCGGAAAAAAGAAAGGCGAAACCCACCGATGAATCAAAACTGGGTTTCGGAAAGATATTCACCGATCATATCTTCACGATGCCCTGGCACGAAGGCAAGGGATGGCATGACCCGAAGATCGAACCCTACCGGCCTCTTGAACTCGATCCGACGGCGATGTGCCTCCATTACGCCCAGGAAATTTTCGAGGGGATGAAGGCCTATCGGGGAAAGGGCGGCGCCATTTTTCTGTTCCGGCCCATAGAAAATATCCGGCGGATGAACGTCTCGGCGGAGCGTCTCTGCATGCCGCAGGTCGACGAAGATCTCTTCATGGATGCGTTGATCAAGCTGACTTTGCTTGAAAGGGAGTGGATCCCCCACGGCAGCGGGACCTCCATGTACATCCGGCCGACGATGATCGCCACGGAACCGGCCCTCGGCGTGCATGCGTCAAACGAGTATCTCTTTTTCATCGTTGTGGGACCGGTCGGAACCTACTATCCGGAGGGGTTCGCCCCGACCAAGATCTTCGTCACCGAGGAATACTGCCGGTCCGCTCCGGGCGGCACCGGCTACTGCAAGGCCGGCGGCAACTATGCAGCCAGCCTCTATGCGGCTGAAATCGCTAAGAAGATGGGGTATACCCAGGTGCTGTGGCTCGACCCGGTCGAGCATAAATACGTCGAGGAGGTGGGAACGAGCAACATGTTCTTCCTGATCGGCGACGAGCTGATCACCGCCCCTCTGACGGGAACGATCCTTCCCGGGGTCACCCGCGACTCGGTCACCCGTCTCGCCGGAAGCTGGGGGGTAAAGGTTTCGGAAAGACGTCTTGCCATGGATGAGATCATGGCCGCGATCGCCGGCGGCACGATGCGGGAGGCCTTCGCCTCGGGAACCGCGGCCATCGTCTCACCGGTCGGCCAGATCTACTACCGGGGGAAGGAATACCCCATCGGCGACGGCCGGACCGGTAAGTTGACGGAAAGACTGTACAATGAGATCCTCCAGATCCAATATGGAATGAAGGATGATCCATTCGGATGGCGTCTGAATATTGCGGATTGATCGGACGATCAATCCGATATTTCTTTTGATCCGGGAACTTGGGAAGGAAATCCACAGAGATGTGGAAAAGGTTGTGGACAATGCTGTGGATAACTTCTGTAACTCTTCAAATGTCACGATTATCTACCGATTTGCATAAGGGATAGGCATAAATATGTCGATTGATTTCAATTGTTTACAAAATCGTACCGCCATCCCGGCTATTTACGGCATTTATTGGCCGGGTTATAAACTGCCGGAAATATTTGTGCCGTTTTCACACTCCCGGACGGTTTTATTTCACTCCCGGGAAAATCGCAGTCCCGCCGCAAGGATGGCGGGGATTGCCCTCCTTCTTTGGATAGCGATCTTCGTTTTCCCGGCGCCGGCTCTGCGCGCCGAGATCCTCTCCCTGGAGCAGTTGACCGCAAAGACCCAGGAGGTTTATGAAAAAACGAAGGATCTCAAGGCCCGGTTCATCCAGGAGGTGACGATCAAATCGATGAAGAAGACCGAGCGGGAGGAGGGAACGGTCTGGATCAAGAACCCCAGAATGATGCTGTGGGATTATGCAAAACCGAAGGAGAAGAAGCTGGTCATCAACGCCCAAACGGCGTGGCTTTACGTCGCCGAGGACCGGATGGTTTATGTCCAGAACGCCGAGGATGTCTACCGGTCGCGGATGGCCGTCAAATTCCTCTCCGGCATCGGCAGACTCTCCGAAGATTTTCAGCTCCGTTTCGCAAAGGAGAACCCGCTGGACGAAGAGGGAAACTATCTTCTCACCCTCACGGCAAAGGAGAAGGAAACCGGCATCGACCGGCTCCACCTGACCGTCGACGCAAAGAGCTTCCAGATTCTCCAGTGTCGTTTCAACGACGCCTACGGGAACACCACGCGCCTCCGATTCAGCGACATCCGGACCAACACGGGGATTCCCGACAGATTCTTCACCTTCAAGCCGCCCGCCGGCGTCGAGACCGTCAAGATGTCTCAGTAGGTGCCGCTCCGGGACATCCCGGGGCGGATATGCGTTCATTGAAATCCAGTCTCCCTGCATCAGGGGAAAGATGGATTTCAAAAAGCACGGAAAGATCCGCATGGCTTTCTGCCTGCAACGCCGGCGATTCGAGACGCCGCAAAACCTTAAGGAGGCGCTTTCATGATTCGAATCGGCTTTGGAGAAATCCGGTTTCCGAATGACGACCGGGAGTGGCTGGAGACGGACGGCCGGGGAGGGTATGCATCGAGCACCCTGGAGCATCGCCACACGCGGCGGTACCACGGCCTGCTGGTAGCCAATCTCCGGGCGCCGGAGGGCCGGCATGTCCTCCTGTCCAAGTTGGAGGACTCCCTCCAGGCGGGAGGGGAAGAACATTTCTTCAGCTCCCACCGCTATCCCGGCGTTCTCTTTCCCCCGGGTCCACCGGTTCTGGAGGAGTTTCGTCTGGATACCTGTCCCCGCTTCATAAGCCGGGCAGGCGGGACCACCGTAAAGAAATCGATCCTGATGCCCCGCGGGAAAGGAACCCTGCTGGTCCGGTACGACCTGGAGCGCTGTCCGAAGGGCGGCATCCTTCGTCTGAAACCCTTCCTCGCTTTCCGGGGGTACCACAAACTCTCCCGGGAAAATCCCTTTCTCCGCAACCGGACGGAAGGGATCGAAAACGGCTTCCGGATCGAACCCTACGAGGGAATGCCTCCCCTTTTCATCCAGACTTCCCGGGCATCACGGTTCACCCCTTCCCCCGCCTGGTACAGGAATTTCCAGTACACGGAGGAACGGGAACGGGGTTTCGACTGGGAGGAGGACCTCTTCCTTCCGGGACTCATCGAAATTCCGGTCGAAAGAAAATGTACGGTGATCCTCTCCGTCTCTTTTAATGGGGACACGATGCAGCATCGTGTCCCCATTAAAAATCCGATGCGGCATCATGTCCCCATAACCGCGCTCTGGAAGACCGAGGTCGTCCGACGGGGCCGCGACCGGGCGGCCGACGCAAAGGGATTCGGGAAATCCGGGGAGAAAGACCGGGAGATTCTTTCCTCCCTGTTTGACGCCGGGCGGTCGTTTCTCATCACGACCCCTTCGGGGAGGCCTGCCATCATTGCGGGCTACCCCTGGTTCGGGAGCTGGGGACGGGACGCCCTGATTTCGCTGCCCGGACTCTGCTTCTCCACCGGCCGCATCGCGGAAGGAATCGAGATATTGACGGAGATCGGCCGGCACGAGCGGGACGGCCTCCTGCCCAATTTCTTCTCCGCGGATGGCGCCCCCGAGGCCTACAACACGGTGGACAGTTCACTCTGGTATTTTTGGGCCGTTCAGGAACTTCTGCGGATATCGGGCGACAGGGAGATGCTCCGCGAACGTTTCTGGCCCGTCATGAAACGGATCGTCCGCGCGTTCATGGACGGAACGCGATTCGGGATCGGCATGACCCGTGAAGGACTCCTCCACGCCGGAGACGGCCGTACCGCCCTGACCTGGATGGACGCCACGGTGGATGAGATCCCCGTCACGCCCCGCCACGGCTGTCCGGTAGAGATCAATGCGCTCTGGTACAACGCCCTCTGCTTCACCCGCTATCTCGCGGATGAATTCGGCGAACCGGAGCTCTTCGCAGGCGATCTGATCCCGCTTCTGAGACGATCGTTCCGGGAAGCCTTCTGGAACCGGGGACACGATGCCGCATCGTGTCCCCGGGGCTGCCTCGGCGACGTCTTCCGCGACGGCATTTTGGATACTGCCGTGCGGCCGAATCAGATCTTTGCCGTCTCCCTCCCCTTCTCGCCCCTCAACCCCGCGGAACAGGCATCCGTTGTCCGGGCCGTCCGGGAACAGCTTCTCACCCCCTGCGGGCTGCGGACCCTCTCGCCCGCCGATCCGGCCTACCGGGGCCGTTACCGGGGGAACCCCGCCCTTCGGGACGGCGCGTACCATCAAGGAACCGTCTGGCCGTGGCTGTTGGGGGCCTTCGGCGAGGCCGCCCTCCGCGTCGCCGATAATCCGGAACAGGAAAAGGAAAACCTCCGGCAGTACCTCCGGGCGTTTCTCCAACAACATCTGAGCGAGGCGGGAATCGGCAGCGTCTCGGAGGTCTTCGACGGAGACGCACCCCACCGGCCGGGCGGCTGTATCGCCCAGGCCTGGAGCGTCGCCGAACTGATCCGCCTCTTTGCGATGATCCGGGAAGGGTGAGGGGTTTATTTTCGGGTGCAACTGTGTTAGAATAACAGATGTCGACCCGAGGAGGCATGTAACCATGCGCGTCCTGATGTTCGGATGGGAATTTCCGCCCCGGATGAGCGGCGGCCTGGGTACGGCCTGCTACGGCATGACGGCGGCACTGGCCGGCCTCGGCCATCGGATCACGTTCGTCCTGCCGCAGGATGGAGAGGAGGGCGCCGCCCCTTTTCTGGCTCTGGTCTCCGCCTCCGGCGTCCCCGTGTCCGACGCCGAGCAGGACGGCGTAATGGAGACGCTGCTCCGGCGTCTGACGCTCCGCCCCCTTCCCTCCCTGCTGCACCCCTATCTGGATCCGGGGCATTACCGCACCCTGTATCTCTCCGAACAAAAGAGATTCCCGGAAGCAGCCGGTGTTTACGGCCCGGACCTGATTGCCGAGGTGATCCGCTACGGCCGGGCCGGCGGCGTCCTGGCCCGCACCATCCCCTGCGACGTCATCCACGCCCATGACTGGATGACCGTTCCCGCCGCCCTCCTCGCCCGCCGGATCAGCGGCCGGCCGCTCATCCTCCACATCCACTCCCTTGAATACGACCGGAGCGGCGAGAACGTGAATGAAGAGATCCGCGCAATCGAACGGGAAGGGGTGGAAAAGGCCGACCGGATCATCGCCGTCAGCCACCGGACAAAGCGGATGATCACGGAACGCTACGCCGTCCCTCCGGAGAAA
>JAFGRP010000208.1 GCA_016935075.1 Deltaproteobacteria bacterium
GAAAAGCTATCTATGCCTCATGCTTGAACTGGCGACCCTTTTCCTGAAAGTAGCGTCGAACCTTCGCCGCAATTTGGCGATCAGTCATTTTATCAATGGTCTCAATGGCAACGATGCGTCCGGCAAGTTTGTATCTCTTGAGACGTTTCTGCAGTTCGCCTTTGGCCTCACCGGGGCCAAATATCAAAATAGATTCTGCATCGCGAATACATGCAATCACGGCATCGTAGTAAATGTTGAGATGTCCCGTGAACTTTCTCTGGCGGCTGTCATCCGCTCGTACTTGTTGTGATTCATAGGGAGTCTTTGAACGTATACCGCCGGAGCGTCCTGGCTGTTTATCAACCTTTGATATGATCAGCACGGGGAATCCTGGCGAAGGTGAGTGAGTATTCAAGGTACATTTTCTCCGGAGAAAGGAAGAGGGTGCTCGGCCAGTGCCTATTGTCTTTGGGTTGCCGCCTTTTCCAGAGCCAATTCAGCCAGAAACTCGAAAACACCTATTCCCTGAAGATCGGCTGTTTCCTCACCTCGGGCATACTGGATGACCCGTGCGAGGTCTGAATCATTCTGCGGTGAGAAAGTCCCTTTCATCAGCCCTAACGAGAGAGTTGCTTCGTCGAACAGGATGAGATGCTCAAAGGTAGGAACAGCGCCGCGGCCAAGCCTCGGTCCGCCAAAAATCCGTAAGTCCTGCTCAGGCCCACCGAGAGATACAGGTTGAAAACCCAGCACTTCAAAAAACAGATCCAAGGATTCCCGCATCCGTGAAAGGGATTTCAAGTCAAGACCCTGGCGCGCATCCTCCAGCAGTAACTCCAGATCATCTCTGTTATAGCTGAGATCTAGGATGGCCAGAGCGTTGGCGTGCAATCTCTTGAGGGACTCCTTCCCTTTGCTTACTATAACGTCATGATCATTCATTATTTTCTTGATGTTCTTGACACTAAACATTTGCTGCCAGTAAGGATTTTTGCGCAGGGTGACATCATCCACGGTAGTGTGGTAGATGGGCAATTCGTTGTCCAACACCAGCACCTCCATGATCTCGCCCTCGAGGGGGCGTAGATAGAGGTGGAGGTTGCCAACCTTCTTGTGCGTGAAATCGGTCCTATCGAGAAGTTCCCGGGTGAGGACCTTGTCCAGCCAAAGTTTTCCGGGGGGTTCCCTAATGGTGGAAACGATTTTCCGTAAGAGTGCGTCCAGCTTGATCTTGGCTTTCAGGTTCTCTTTAAAGGACATGGCGGGAATCTCCTCGCAACGAAGGGTAGAGGGAAAAAATCGCCCTGGGAAATCCATTGGATCAGTTCCCGGCTTTCACATACGACTTGAAGTCTGCATATGCTTCACGGTTCAGCCGGAGATTGTTTCGGTATGAGAAATTGCCCACCAGGCTGATCAGCGGTTTGCGGCGTTGCCACAAGCTGCTCCACACCCTTCGCAGAATGCGCGGCATGGAATAGAAGCTCCGATCACAGGAGATCATCTCTTCGATAATGCCATCCAGAGACAGATTCTTATACCGGGCCACAGGGAACGTTAGTGTGTAATATTTCCAGTCCTCGGGGAACGAATCGAGGGCGATGCGGCCTTCCGATTTCATCCGGTCCCAGAGGCGCGTCCCGGGCAAGGGCGTCAGAAACAGGGCATTGAGATTGTCCACACCATACCGGCCGGCCACCTCGGCGATACACTTACCGATGCCCGGTCCGTCTAGGTCCAAACCGATAATAAAGGAACCCGCGACCAGTATGTGATGCCGCTGGATGCGCCGCACGGAGGCGTGAAAATCACGGTTCTTCTGCAGGTTGACTTTCTTGCCGATTTCCCGCTGCCCTTCCGGCAATGGGGTTTCAAATCCGATGAACACGCCGATACACCCGGCCTTCGCGGCCAACCCCAAGAGTTCTTCGTCATCGGCGAAGTTGATGGAGGCTTGGGCAATCCATCCCTTTCGCAGATTCGCCTGTGCCATGGCGCGGAACAGACCCTTGGCGCGCTCGATGTGTTCACGGCGCGTGCCGATGAGGTTGTCGTCCACCACCAGAACATATTTTTCCCGGATCGACTGGAATTCCCGCACGACGTCCGGAATCGGTCGCTGCCGGTACTGGGCCCCGTTGAAGGCCGTCACGCTGCAAAAGCTGCAGCTCATGGGACAGCCGCGTGTGGTCTGAATGGCCCCGCAGGCATATCCTCGGGCCAGCAAATCGTGGCGAGCGGCTGGAACACGGGCTATATTGGCGAGCCCTCCGTCATACCGGCGCTTGAGGTTGCCATGCCGCACATCCTCCAGAACCTGCGGCCAGATGCCTTCCGCCTCCCCCGTGACGACCGAGTCCACGCGCTCCATGACCTCGTCCAGGCACATGGTGGCATGGATACCGCCCATGACGACGGGCACACCAAGGCGCCGGAAGTGGGTTGCTACTTCATAAGCGCGGTTCGCCTGAGAGGTGAAAGCCGTAATGCCGACCAGGTCCGGCCGAGGCATAGGCAGATAGTCCGGCGCGCCGAGGTTTTCGTCCACGATCGAGATTTCCCACTCCGGTGGGGTCAGGCCCGCCAGAACCATAAGGCTGAGCGGTTTCCACAC
>JAFGRP010000209.1 GCA_016935075.1 Deltaproteobacteria bacterium
GGTCGACAGCAGATGTCTCATCCCGGAAGCCATGGCGGCGTCATCTTACCAGAGGCGCCCGGTCTGCAAAAGGCGAATTCTCCGTACAAAGGGAAAAATGTCTGCACGGGAAAAGGGTTAAAAATGATTTGCCTTTTGTCAGAAAAAATGATTTAAATTTCTGACAAAATTGAGTGGTCACTTGCCATGCAAAGCATTGATTCAAATATTCTTAACCGGATTTATGGGTTCCGCAGGGGTGCGGTCTTTACTCCAGGTTGTTTTTTCGACTTAGGGAGTCGCGCTGCCGTTGACAAGGTCTTGTCGCGCCTGGTCCAAAAGGGCACGATCCGCCGCCTGGCCCGGGGCCTCTACGACTATCCGGAACGTCACCCGGCCATGGGCATCCTGGCGCCAAGCCCCGATGCGATTGCCCGGGCTCTGGCCGGTAAGGAGGGCATCCGTCTGCAACCCTCCGGGGCATACGCGGCCAACCGCCTGGGGTTATCCCCGCAGGTCCCCGCCCGGATCGTCTATCTGACCGACGGTTCCTCACGGACGGTCAAGGTGGGAAACCAGGAGATTCGCCTTCAGCGAACCACGCCGCGGAATATGGGGCCGGCCGGCCGCATCAGCGGCCTGGTCATCCAGGCTCTGCGCCACCTGGGGCAGAAGCATGTAGACGACGCCGTAATCCAGTCCCTGAGCCGCAAACTGAGCGATGAGGACAAGAAGCGGCTGATGATGGACATCGCTTACGCCCCCGCCTGGGTGGGAAAGCATCTGCGGGAGATTGCCCTGGGAGAGGCCTGACGCATGGACCGGTTCGTTCGGCAGTCCGACAATGAGCGATGACGCTACTTCGAACAGACTGCCGAACGGATGGCCCTCAGCCCGCAGATCGTCGAGAAAGATTTCTGGGTCTGCTGGACGCTACAGAAATTGTTTGCCCTGCCCGAGATGGGAAGATTGCTCATCTTTAAAGGGGGGACTTCCCTGTCCAAGGCCTACCGGCTGATCGAACGCTTTTCCGAGGACATCGATCTGTCGATCGATCGGGCCGGTCTGGGCTTTGGCGACGAGGGCGACGATCCGGAGGCGATGATCAGCGGCAAGGAGCGGCGACGCCGGCTCGATCGGTTGAAGGAAGCCTGCCAGCGGAGGGTGGCCGAGGAGCTGCGGCCTGCGATGATCGAGATCGTCAGGACCGTGCTGCCCGATAGCGCAGACTGGTCGCTGACGGTGGACGAAGATGATCACGACCGCCAGACGATTCTTTTCGCTTATCCTGCCGGCATAGGGGGCACGCCCGCCGCCTACATCCGGTCTGCCGTGCGAATCGAGTTCGGGGCAAGGTCCGATCATTGGCCCAGCGAGCAGGTCCGCATTGCTTCCTATGTGGCGGAACGGTTTCCAACGGCCTTCGAAACGCCGGCTTTCGACGTCAAGGTGCTTGCCGCGGAACGGACCTTCTGGGAGAAGGCGACTCTGCTCCATGCGGAATATCACCGTCCCCTGGGAAAGGGGGTGCCCCTGCGGTTGTCCAGGCATTACTACGATACAGCACGGCTAATTTTAGCCGGGGTCGGCGAGAAGGCTATCGATCGCCCCGAACTGCTACAGAGGGTCGTCGAACACAAGAAGATCTTCTTCCCCTGTGGCTGGGCGCATTATGACGATGCTGTCCGAGGAAGCCTGCGCCTGCTGCCGCATCCTGAATGTATCAAACCTCTTGTGGAGGATTATGATCGGATGCGGGAAATGTTCTTTGCCGAACGGCCCGCCTTTACGGCGGTGTTGCGGATTCTGGAGGAGTGGCAAAGGGATTTCAACCAGGGGGTGTGATGTCGAACTTTCTCTTTCAATAAAGCGAGATGGGTATTGCCCTGGGCCGCACCTCCATAAGGTCGTCGCTGCCCCGGTGGAGCGGAAGATCTGGATGAAGGTGATCATGCAACGACGGGTTGGCACCCCACAAAGTCCTTGACGAAGTGACGAAAAACGGTAAAAAGGAGACAGCGACTAACCAGACATAATCAATAAGAAAATCAGATTTTGTTACGTATAGCTTCCTGAACTGGGCAGATTGATGAGTTACATTCGTGTACTGAATTTCAGTCGAAAATGCTGATAGGCCCACTATCCAAGCAGTTTAATGTCTTGCCTCGCGCATAGTTCATTATCATATTAGGGAAATAGTGTTAGCGTTTGTGCCGGTTAGGAAATTGGCATGGAGTTACTGGCATGACGGACCTGGAGAAGCTAAAGGGAAAGCTTTCGGATATCGAGGCGCAGGGGAAGAAGATACAATCCCGGTTCAAGGAAGATATGTTGGCGGTGAAGATCGCCGAGCGGACCACTATCGAGGAGTTCTGTTTACAGCATGCCAAGTTCCGATCGAACGAGATGGTCCTGATAAAGAAGGGCCCGGACAAATGGTTGCCTCGATACACCGGCTTAAGGGACGTAGACCGCAGGACAGGAGAGATCCTGTACTATGTCCACGGCATCAAAAACGATGGAGAACCGACCAAGGCGCGGAGCTACAGTCCGGTCAGGGAAAGTGATATCCGTCCATACAGGCCAGACCGGGAAGCGTGAGGGGGCATGCTCACCAGTCAGGCTGAAATGAAAGCCTTTCTGCAATACAGTATATTTCATCAAGACAAGCCCCCACAGAAAGTTTAGGAATACTTGAAACACATTTTACTACTTGATTTCAAATGAGAATAGTGATAAACGTGCCATCAAAATAGAATACACAGTTGAATGATCCATCCCGTATCAATGTACTGGAGGGGAACATGGACTGGCTAACAAACCCCGTTTCCGAAAAGGAGCGGGGTTTTGTATTACCGTACATCAGGGGGCAATGAGTATTATCCGGCTCCTGATAACATCTTTGCTAAATGGAGAGCCAGCGATTGTTATAGAAATATTGGATTCTAAAGCGTGTCGGAGTATTATCCGCAACATATTAGTTGTTTAGGTTGACAATACGAATCCATGTAAATTCTATTAGGTGTTCACGATGCTCGGCGAAAAGCATAAATCGTTCTTTCCTCCCTCTGCGAACTGTACGCTCTGGCGATATATAGACTTCACGAAGTTTCTCAGCCTCCTTGAGAACCGATGCCTATTCTTTTCGCGTGTCGACCAGTTTGACGATCCTTACGAGGGTGCGTTGTCACGTGCGGGCGTAGAGTTCCTTCGGAACCAGATAGCTAGCGTCGGGGGGGCCAATGAAACAGTAGATTATTTTATCAATGTTATCGACTCTATGCGACAACAGGTATTCATCAACTGCTGGTTTATGAGCGAACACGAATCAGCGGCGATGTGGAAGCTTTACCTCCAAAGCCCCGAAGGTGTTGCTATTCGCACTGATCATGACACGCTTGCTGCCACACTCGATCGGTCACCACTGAAAGTCCGTACTACAATGGTCAAATACGTTGATTATGACAAAGTACCGATTCCTCCTGACAATGCCTTCTTTCCGTTCGTGTATAAGCGATTGAACTTTGCGCATGAAACAGAATTGCGGGCCATTATCTGGTCAAATGAGGACATCAACAAAACTCAGGTTCATGATGGTGCGATGGGAGTAACGATCGATGTGGAGTCCGAGGAGTTCATTAAATCAGTTCACGTTTCACCCAATGCAACAAAGTGGTTTGGCCAACTTGTCGAACAGGTCCTTAGACGATACAATCTATCGATTCCGGTTGTTCGATCTAGCCTGTATGACCGACCATCATATTAACGTGCCAAATCACGTTGCCATTTTTTATTGATAATCTTTAATTTCAGTTAAGCGAAGATGTAAACAGTAGGTGTAAGTGGGTATCAGCTTTTCCCATTTTTAACAGAACACAAAGAAGGGAAAAGCCCCGGGTTACCCGGCAACGAGGGTCAGCAGATCCGCCGGGCGGTCCGCAACGGCGTCCGGAGCGGCGGCCAGGAGCTGTTCCCGGCCGTGCCAGCCCCAGGTGACGGCCACGGCCTTCACGCCTGCCTCCTTCGCCTCGAGGATATCCCCCACGGTGTCGCCGATGTAGAAGGTCCGCTCCGGAGGCGTGCCGTATTTTCCCCGGGCGTGGTCGATCTTCTCGGTCTTGCTGAAGAGGAAGTCGGAGCCGAGGATGTCGTCGAAGAAGGGGGCAAAGCCGAAACGCTCGATCATGGCGCTGATCGTGCGGAAGCCGTTGGAGGAGACGATGGCCAGGGTGTGCTCCCGGTGGAGGGTTTTCAAGACGGGAAGTAGGTCGGGAAAGGGCTGCAACACCCCGTAATCAGCCTTGCCGAGGATCTCCTTGGCGGCGCGGCCGAAGGCCTCCAGATCGACGCCTCGGGCCGCCATTGTCGCGTAGAAGTTCCCCTCGAAGAGGGTCACGTACTCCTCGGGGGTGCGGACGATCGGCGTCCCGATCCGTGCCAGGGCGCGGGTCACGGCATCGGCGTAGAAATCCAGGGAGTCGGCGAGGACCCCGTCAAAATCGAAGAGCAGCAGCGCGTTCATGCCTGCCCTTTTACGCGAATCAGTGAAGAAAGGCAAGCGCGAGGCCTCTCCGATTGCATCGGTCCTTGCGGATGGTTCTGCAGGGGGCGAAACGGACCGGTGGCTGCGGCATAAAGGGGGCAGCGGGATCGACAAGCCCCGGTCTGGTCAGCCACCCAGCCTGGAGGCTACAGGTCGATCCGCAGGCCGTCGTAGGCCAGCTCGACCGAAAGCGGCGCCTCGGGGGCGTGGAGCTTCAGATACTCCCGCGTCTCCGTCAGGAAGAGGTCCATCGCCTCGTCCTCGCGGGTCGGTTCGCTGTGGAAAAGGCAGAGTCGCTTGACGTCGGCCCGAACGGCCAGCTCGACCCCCAGGACGTTGCTGGAGTGGCCCCAGGTTTCCTTGGGCCCCAGGGCGTCGGCCAGCGAATACTGGGCGTCGAAGATCAGCAGGTCGGCCCCCTTGCAGAAGTCGACGAAGGGGTAGGCCTCCGTCTGGGCCTCCGGCCCGTGTTCCGCGTCGCTGGCGTAGACGACCTTTTTCCCGTCGCGCTCGAAGGCGTAACCGAAGGAGGTCCCGGGGTGGTTGAGGGGCATCAGACGAACATCGAAGCCGGCGATCCGCCGGACCTCTGCCGGATCGAGGCGATGGAAGCGGATCGTCGCCCCCAGGGCGGCGAAGGGGATGGGAAAGGAGGGCGGCGCCTGCTGGGTCGTGAAGGCCCGTTCCGCCTCGTCGTGGCCGCTGTAGATATGGATCTCGTTGCCCGGCCGGTAGGCGGGGACGAAGAAGGGGAAACCCTGGATGTGGTCCCAATGGAGGTGGGAGAGGAAGAGGTGGAAGACGGCCGGCTGAGCGGCCCGGGGCGAGTGGAGAAAGGCGTTGCCGAAATCGCGCAGCCCCGTTCCGGCGTCGCAGAGGACCAGTTCTTCGATTCCGTCGATCTGGACGCAGGGGGTATTGCCGCCGTAGGTTCCCCGGACGGCGAA
>JAFGRP010000210.1 GCA_016935075.1 Deltaproteobacteria bacterium
GTCGGCGTTTACAGTCGCAAGGGGATGATCGGGGAGCGAACAAAACGGGAGATCGGGATCCAGACCGTCCGTGCCGGGGATATCGTCGGCGAACATACGGTTATTTTCGGCGGGATGGGGGAGAGGCTTGAATTCATCCACCGGGCCCACAGCCGGGACAATTTCGCCCGGGGTGCAATCCGGGCTGCCTTCTGGGTCGTGGGCCGGGAAAACGGCCTTTACGACATGCAGGATGTTCTCGGCCTGAAGACGGGATAGCGGGTGAAGAAATGGGATCTCTGGAGCCGTTTGGAGAAGGAGTGCGGGAAATCGTTGCATTCATCGGGATCGGTTCCAATCTGAGGGATCCGGCCGGTCAGTGCAGGGACGCCACCCGGCGCATCGGAGCGGTTCCGGCAATCCGTCTTCTCCGTTGCTCCTCCCTTTACCGGACGGAACCGGTCGGATTCCGGGACCAGGCCTGGTTCGTCAACGCCGTTGCGGAGATCCGGACAGGACTGAGACCCCGGAAGCTTTTGGATAGTTTGAAAGAGATCGAGCGGGAAATGGGGCGGACGGAGGGTCCGCTCTGGGGGCCGCGGGTGATCGATCTGGATCTTCTCCTCTACGGCCAGGAGGTTGTCACGGAGGAAGGACTGGTCGTTCCCCACCCGGAGCTTCACCGGCGGCGCTTTGTGCTTGAACCGCTCTGCGAGCTCGCCTCCTATGTGATCCATCCCGCATTCGGTATCTCTGCCCGAGGTCTGCGGGATCGCCTCACGGATCCGGGTTTTGTCGAGCGTTGCGCAGCGGGGGAAACAGGTGAATGAACCATCGGCGTATCGGTCGCCGAAGAAACGATGATGGGGGCAATATAAAGATGATACTCAGGTGGGTCATCGGCATTATCGTGATTTATCTCCTGTACAGGCTGATTCGTAAGAGCTTTCCGGCGGTCGGCGGGAAGCCCGGTTCGGCCAGGCTCCAAACCCCCGCTGCCGGCGAGGAACTGGTGGAGGATCCCCAATGCCATACCTACGTTCCGTTGAGCCAAGCCATCCGGGCGGAGATCGACGGGAAGACGGTCTATTTCTGCTCTCAGAAATGTCTGGAACAGTATAGAAAGAAATGAAATGGGAACGGAGGGAATCCCTCATCGATGATCGATTTTCTGAAGCGGTCGTTTGACCGGTTGCCTATTCCGGAAAACAAAAGGGATGTCTTCAACCTTCCCAATACGATCACCATGCTCCGGATCGGGGTGATCCCCGTGCTTTTCGGCCTCCTTTTCTCTCCGGGACCGGCCATGAGCCTTGTCATCACGATCCTCTTCATCGCTGCGGCCCTGACTGATCTTCTCGACGGATACATTGCACGGAGATTTGAAATCGTCACGACGATGGGCAAGTTCCTTGATCCGATCGCCGACAAGCTGATCGTCAACACAGCGATGATCCTGATGATCCCGATCGGCCGGATCCCCGCCTGGATCGTTGCCGTCATCATTATCCGGGATTTCGCCGTGGACGGCATCCGCAGTATCGCCTCCTCCGAAGGGATGGTCATCCAGGCAAGCCCGCTGGGGAAGCGGAAGACGCTCTGCCAGATCTTTGCCGTCTCCGCGTTGATGATCCATTACCCGTTCATCGGCGCCGACGCCCATGCTGTCGGCATGGTGATCCTCTTCATTGCCTTGATTCTAACGGTCACTTCCGGGATCGATTACTTTCTCAAATTTTACCGGACCGGCATCCGGAAAAAGGGGTGAACCCTGCACGGCAGCATCTTTTCCCGGGACAGGGCCGGGTACCAAAAATGATTTGAAAATATTATGGAAATGATCGAGACCCGCCGATGGGTTTGGGGTGCGGAAAGGGACAATTATTTTATTGACAAACGGATGTTATTTGTTATAGTCACGCGCAATCTCAAACTGGGCGGGCGTAACTCAGTGGTAGAGTGCCACCTTGCCAAGGTGGACGTCGACGGTTCAAATCCGTTCGCCCGCTCCATATATTTCTCTTAAACGGCGGCATAGCCAAGTGGCTAAGGCAGCGGTCTGCAAAACCGTTATTCCCCGGTTCAAATCCGGGTGCCGCCTCCAAACGGAAAAGGGGGCAGCGATCTTTGGCTTGCCTCCTTTTTTATTGAATTTCCCGATCAAAAAAAATGTTTGTCATGAACAGGGGTCTGGAGAATAATCCCTGCTTGGAGGAGAAGATGAAGATTCAAGTCAGAAAAGGCAGTCTGCAGGAGCATGAAACCGAGGCGGCGGTCGTGACCCTCTACGAGGGCGAAACGGGGCTTACGGGCGTTGCCGCGCTGCTGGATGAAAGGAGTGGCGGTCTGATCGGAGAGATCCTCCACCGGGGTGATTTTACGGGCCGGAAGTACCAGACCGTCGTGCTCTATAACCGGGGGGAGGGTCCGGCCAAACGGATCGTCCTCGTGGGGCTGGGGAAGAGACAGGATTTCTCGCCGGATCTTCTGCGGGGGGTATTTGCCAGGGCCGCACAGCAGATGCGCTCATTGAACATCAGCGAGTTTTCAACATCGCTGGACATCCGGAACATGGATTTTCCGCTCGA
>JAFGRP010000211.1 GCA_016935075.1 Deltaproteobacteria bacterium
ACGCTGGTCAGATTTCCCGCCCGGTAGTCGACGATGCCGATCATGAATCTTTCCTTCCGCCGTTATCTAACCATCCGACCGCGCTGTCCCGTCCCCCGGCAGATTCAGGATGCCAAAGCGGATGCATGCTTCCGTCCCTGCCAACTGTCCCGTGCCGCCAGCTCCCGGTCTATTGCATTGAGGACGGCGAGCTTGTTTCCCGCCCACGCCGGGCCGAGGAAAATATCCCTGTAGCCGTCCGCGGTCAGCCTCTGGATGACCATCCCCGGCGGCAGGATCTCCAGTATGTCGCAGACGGTTCCGACGTATGCCTCCCGGGTCATCAGGGTCACCTCTCCCCGCTTGAAGCGCCCGCCGAGCGCCGTTCCTTCCAGCGCGAGGAGACTGTGAATCTTGATTCCCTGAACTGGCAGCGCAGCGAGTTCCCGCGCCGTCGCGATAATCTCCTCGCGGGTCTCGCCCGGAAGCCCCACAATGATGTGGACGCAGATCAGGACGGGTCCGCCGGAGGCGCGCCGGACGGCGTCGCGGAAGGCAGCCGCGTCGCAGCCCCGGTTGATCGCCCGAAGCGTCCGGTCGTGGATCGACTGGAGGCCTAACTCCAGCCAGACGTGATACCGCTCGGCATAGGATCGAATCAGTGCGAGCGTCTCATCCGGAACACAGTCCGGCCGTGTTCCGATGGAAAGACCGATCACGTCCTTCTCTGCGAGCGCCTCGTCGTAGAGGGTCCGGAGCTTTTCCGCCGGGGCGTATGTGTTCGTGAAGGTTTGAAAATACGCAATGAATTTCTCTGCCTTCGGACGCCCCCGGTAGAAAGCCTGCCCCCGGCGGACCTGGTCACCGACCGAGGGAAGCGGTCCCGCCCGGCGGAGCGCCGATCCCCTGCCGTCGCAGTAGATGCACCCCCCCACGGCGACGGTGCCGTCCCGGTTCGGACAGGTGAAGCCGGCGTCGATCGGCAGCTTGTGCACCCGGCAGCCGAAGCGGTTGATCCAGTAACTTTTGAGATCGTAATACCGCTTCGTATTGTTCCAGAAGGGCGGTTTGACCACGGGCGTCCTTTTTTCGGTTGTGTTTTCCATACCAATCATATTAAATCACAGCGGAAACTGCAAGGGGAATAGGGAAACGCATGAACCGGGAATATGACGTCATTGTTGTCGGGGGAGGGCATGCGGGTTGCGAGGCTGCCCTTGTGGCGGCGCGAATGGGCTGCGAAACGATCCTGTTCAACATCAGCCTCGACACGATCGCGCT
Organism: Deltaproteobacteria bacterium; assembly: GCA_016935075.1. Lineage (GTDB taxonomy): Bacteria > Desulfobacterota > Syntrophia > Syntrophales > UBA5619 > UBA5619. The sequence continues at coordinate 1,261 of JAFGRP010000211.1, forward strand.
GATGTCCTGTAACCCCGCCATCGGCGGTCTCGCCAAGAGCCAGCTCGTCAAGGAGGTCGACGCCCTGGGCGGTCAGATGGGCCGGATCGCCGATAAAACCGCCGTCCACTTCCGCCTGCTGAACGCCTCCAAAGGCCCTGCCGTCCAATCCACCCGCTTCCAATGCGACAAGCAGCTCTACCGCCTCGCGATGAAGGCCGTCGTGGAGAAAGAGGAACGACTCCATCTCCGGCAGGGTCTGGTGGAAAGGCTTGTCGTCGAAGGCGGGCGGGTCCGCGGCGTCGTCGATCAGACGGGTGTTTTTTTCGGCGGTCGCACCGTCGTGATCACCACAGGAACCTTCCTCGGCGGTCTCATCCACGTCGGCGATGTCCACTATCCGGCGGGCCGGGCCGGCGAGATCGCCTCCCTGGAACTGGCCGCCTCCTTGAAGGGGCTCGGTTTCGAGATGGGGCGGATGAAAACGGGGACGCCCCCCCGTCTGCGCGCCTCCACGATCGACTTTGCACGACTCGTCCGTCAGGACAGCGATCCAGATCCCGTGCCCTTCTCCTTCACGACGGAAAGGCTGCGCGAGGATCGTCTTCCCTCCTTCTTCTCGGCGACGACGGAGGAAACACATCGGATCATCCGTGAAAACATCCGCTTTTCTCCGCTTTATGCCGGGGCGATTCAGGGAGTGAGCGCCCGTTACTGTCCCTCCCTTGAGGACAAGGTGATGCGATTTGCCGATCGGAAGAGCCATCCGGTCGTCCTCGAACAGGAAGGTCTGGAGACGGAGGAAATCTACGCCAAAGGTCTGGGAAACTGCCTTCCGCCGGATCTCCAGGAAAGGATCTTCCACAGCGTCACGGGTCTGGAGCAGGCGGAAATCATGCGCCTTGCTTACGCCATCGAATATGACTTCGTCCAGCCGACCCAGCTTCGTCTCACGCTGGAGACGAAGCGGGTCGGCGGGCTCTACCTTGCCGGGCAGATCAACGGAACCTCGGGATACGAGGAGGCGGCGGCGCAGGGGCTCTGGGCGGGAATCAACGCCGCCCTGACCGTTCAAGGAAGGCCCCCTTTTCTCCTCGATCGGTCGGAGGCCTACATGGGGGTGATGGTGGATGACCTCGTCACGCGCGGCGTCGACGAACCCTACCGGATGTTCACCTCCCGCGCTGAGTACCGGCTGATCCTCCGGGAGGACAACGCCACCATCCGCCTGATGGGCAAGGGCCGCGAACTGGGGCTGATTACGGCGGAAGAGTATGGGCTTCTGCGGGAAAAGGTCCGCCGGATCGAGGAGGGCATCCGGCGGCTCACCTCTATCCGGATTTTTCCGGTGGAGGAAACCAACCGGACGCTTGCAGGGCTCCATTCGGCGCCGATCAAGAACCCGGTCACGCTCTTTGATCTCCTCAGGCGCGAAGAGATCGGCTACGACGACCTCTCCCGTTTCGGCGGCTGGGAGGCCATCCCCGATCGCGCGGTCAGACGGCAGATCGAAATCGAGGCGAAATATGAGGGCTACATCCGGCGGCAGGAGGAGGCGGTCCGGAAGATGAAGGAACTCGAAGGGATGAAGATCCCGGCTGATTTCGATTACACCGCCGTACCCGGTCTTTCCAATGAACTCAAGGTGAAGCTCATCCGCGTGGAGCCGGCGACTGTCGGCCAGGCGGAACGAATTCCCGGAATGACGCAGGCCGCCCTCACGGCGATCCTCATTGTGATCAAAAAGCGCGAGTTGGAGGGAATAAAAAACTGAATAAAAAACTTGAATATTATTTACTAATAGATAAAATGATTCAAGTATCTTATCGATACAGGCTGTAATCATGAAAATTCTCTTCGTCTGCAACGCCAATGTTGTGCGAAGTTTCATGGCCGAACGGGTGTTAAGGAGGTTGTTGAAGCGTACCGGCATTCATGGAGTGGAGGTCTCATCGGCCGGACTATTGGATATGCAGGGAGCGCCTGCCGACAGGATGGCCGGACAAATTCTGCGGGAAAACGGTATCGAAGAGGAAGGGCACCATTCTCGGGTTGTTGATGAAACCATGATCAGGGAAGCCGACATGATCGTTACAATGGAAATGAAGCAATTGCAAATCATTGGAGAGCAATATCCCTTTGCCATGGACAAAATAAGGACATTGAGATCCTATTTGCCGGAGTCGGATTATGGTAAAAGTGCAGTAGACATCAAGGATCCATATAAAAAATCCATTTTTTATTACCGATTGTGTTTTGCGGAAATCTCGCTGGCCATGGAGGGATTGATGAAATGTATTTAGAATACTGGGGTTTTCAAAAGTATCCGTTTGATAATGTGCCTGATCCGGAATTTATGTTTTATTCGCCCGAACATAAAGAAGCCCTGGCGAGACTGGTCTATGCCGCGAAGCGCAACAAAGGGGCCGTTTTGCTGACCGGTGAAATCGGGTGCGGTAAAACCATGTTGAGCCGGGTATTCATCCAGCAATTGGCCGAATCCGAGTTCGACATCGGCCTGATTACGAACCCTGCCCTGACTCCAATCGATTTTCTGAAGGAAGCCCTCACCCAGATTGGTCTCAATTCCCAGTCAAACTCCAAGCATGAATTGTTGAACATTTTAAATATCGCCATGGTTGAAAACTTGAAAAAAGGCCGGTCGACGCTGTTCCTCATCGACGAAGCCCAGATGATATCCGGAGAAACATTTGAAGAGATTCGACTGCTCTTGAATTTTCAACTGAACGACCGCTTTCTTTTAACCCTGATCCTCATGGGGCAACCTGAATTGCGGGATATGATCCGGGCATACAAACAGCTCGATCAGCGTATCGCCAACCGCTACCATTTAAATCCTCTTAATGTCGAAAATACAAGGGCTTACATCGCCATCCGCATGGCAAAGGCCGGACAGACGAACAGCATGTTTACCCCTGCCGCCGTAGACGAAATTTATAACCATTCGGCAGGCGTGCCGCGTGTAATTAATAATATCTGTGATCTTGCCCTGCTCGTCGGATTCAGCTTGAAAAGCAAAGAAATAGATATCGATACCATCAAAAAAGTGATCAAGGATTCATTATAGTCATCATGAATGATACTGTTTCAACGGGATGTAAATCCCGGAGAATCATTGGCAGCCTCGTATGAATGAAATTACATCAACCGAAAAACTACTGGATCTTATCAGGAAAAAAAAGGATGGGCTCGGTTCGTCCGTGTTGCAGGTTAAGTTACCTCCTCCCCGGAAAAAGATTACATTCAATTTCAGGAATCAGCGGCTCATCAAGAAATCGATTAATGTCGGCATCGATATCGGACATGAATCCCTGCGTCTAATCAAAACGGAAAGGATTTCCGACAGCAAATGGGGGTTGATTGACTATCGCACCATTCCCTTCGACCACCGGATACGCAAGGAAGCCTCTGATTTCATCAATTTTCTGAAAGCGGAACTGAACCAATTCTGCGGATCTTATAAAAAAATCAACATCTGGGCCATCATGTCCGCGGCCAATGTCAACGTCCGCCATATCATGATACCGAAGGTCCCTAAAAATCAGATTGAAAATGCCGTTTTCTGGACGATTAAAAAGGAGTCTTCTTTTAACGAAAAGGAAACGCTCCTGGACTATGAAGTCCTGGAAGAAATCGTCGATCAGGGCAATCCCAAATGGTTTATCATGGCTTATACGGCTCCTGTCCGGGAAGTCGAGAAGATTAAAAGCCTCTTTGCAAAGGTGGGGTTGCCCCTGACAGGCATCTCCATTGTCCCCTTCGCCGTGCAGAATATTTTCCGAACCGGCTGGATTCAGAAGTCCGCCGACACCGTCGCCTATCTGTTCATCGGCAACGATTTTTCGCGGATCGACATCTACACCAAAGGGAACCTCATCATGACCCGCGGGATTAAAGCCGGGATCAACAGCATGGTCGAATCCCTGCTGGAGGTTCTCCAGTTGCAGGATCGTGAAAAATCCACTTTACCGGAAGAGGGGACAGCCCCCCCCATCGACAAGGAAGAAGCCCGACATGTCCTTTTCAGTCTCAGCCCCGACTCTGCAGCCTTGGCTGTGGGGGATGCCGGATATTCCATGACGGAAGAGGAAAAATTCCGGATCATTTTGCCTGCCCTGGAGAGGCTTGTCCGGCAGGTTGAGCGCACATTTGAACATTATAACAGCAATATCGGACAGGATCGTGTAAACAGGATTTATGTCACCAGCGCCATGTACCTTTATCGTCCCCTCATCAGCTATGTCGGCGAACAACTGGGGATTGAAAGCGATATCCTGGACCCTTTGGAGTCTGTGCTGCCCAACTTTGAAAAGACTGCCGGGGAAGTCAACCTGTCAGAACGCGTCGCGCTGACGCCGGCTCTCGGAATGGCTCTTTCCGATAATGCCTATACGCCAAACCTTCTGTTTACTGCCCGGGAAAAGCAACAGATCGCCAACATCAACAGGGTCAACCGGGTCATTTTTGCTGCACTTGCAATCGCAACGCTGATATCCGCTGCCGCCTTGCTCTATCAACTCGGCATTATCACCAAAAAGAACATTGACATCAGCCGCATGGAAAAGCAGTTGAACCGGTATCAGCCTTACGTGAATCCTGGTGATCTCATGCAGATGGCGGCAAAATCCAGGCAGCAGAAATACTCTTCCCGGTCTTACAGCGAAAGATACCGCAGCATGGCTGTGATCGGTGAATTGTCCGCACTGACGCCGTCCAATATCCGTCTGGTGAATCTGAAAGCCGATTTCGGAACGTCTGCCGCAGAAAAGGTCAATGAACCTCGATCATCCCCCAAAGAAACCGTGCCGGAAGTCAAAAAGGATGCTGCCAAGGCGCCGTCACAAGCGCAGGCGGCGACCGAAAAAACGGGCAATCTCGTTGTGGAAGGGATCATTGCCGGGAATCGCCTGTCCCTTGAATCATCCCTGGCCGGTTATCTGATCAAACTGCAGGCATCACCCATGTTTCGTCAGGTTGCCGTGCAAAAAAACAGCATTGAGCGTGTCAAAAGAAAAGATGTCCTCCGTTTTACGATCAACATGAAGATGGTCTGATTAATAATGATGATGTCCCTGAAATCGTATAGATCAATACCGCGGCGGACCGTTATCGTCCACCTCTCTTGGCTCGGCAGTCTGTTGCTCTTCATTCTGGCCGTTATCGTTCCCGTGCAAAGATTTGCAGCCGGTCTCGACGGGCGGATCAAAGATATCCGGTATCAGGTTGATGAGCAGAAACGTCTGCAGCCGATCTATCAGATGCTGAAGACCAAAACCCACACAACCGCGCCCGGCATCTTGCCCATGCCGGCCGGCGGCAAATTATCCCGTGATTTGGTCAGCGTGGTTCCGTCCACCATTGGAAGGATCGTTAAGAATGCGGCTATGGAAACAATCTCCATATCACCGGACGTGACTTCCCTGGCCAATCAATCGCGATCCCTGCTGATGCATGCGGTCATTCGGGGGGACTTTATGAATTTCCGGAAGTTCTTGATCGGAATCGGAGAGTTGCCTTACCTGGAACGGTTTGAAGAGATCGAAATCCAGAAGGACCCGGATTTCATGGAATTCCGGATGAAGATCCGGCTGGCGTTGAATTAATGAATTGTAAAAGCCCTTATGCCTAAACTGAATAAAAGACAGATCATTATCTTGGGCGTCATGCTTCTGGCGCTTCTCTATGGCGCATATGAGCTCTTTTCCACCGGGCGCAAGGGCCAAGCCGTCGTCGATACGGCAACGAAAGCCACGGATTTGAATGCGTTGATTGGTGAAATCACTTCAGCCCTGGCGACGGAAGCTTCCTTGCCTGCGGATGCCCATATGATTAAAAGGGCTGAGGCGGAGTGGCTTCGCGATCCTTTTTACGAACCCATAGATAAGCGCGAAGAAGCCATCGAAAAGGCGGCCGCCCATGCCCGGCAGGTGGAGGCTGAGACAACCGCTTTGAAAGGCCGGCTCCATTACACGGGTTATCTCGACACGCGCTCGAAGAAAATTGCCATTGTCGATGGAAACGAATATGAAACCGGGGATGCCCTGGATGTGGAGGGCTATGTCCTGAATGGCATTTACCCGAACAGGATTGTCATCTATAATAAGGCGACCCGGCTGACAATCGAGATTCCCCTGCAGGAGTGACTTTTATGGGAGGAAGGGCCTTGAATAACGGGAAGCATAGGAAAATATTCCGTTGGATGATCGGCCTCTTGATCGGGGTATTGTCCGTCGCAGCGTGCGCGGGCGATAAGGCTCAAAAAAAAGATGCTTTCTTCGAAAAATGGAAGACCCTGGAACAAACCTCCGCGGGTTCGTCACCCGTGGCGGTCCCGCGCATGATTGACATCAGCGATCAGGTTTCGCAAGGCGGGACCGGTCCGGTTGATGAAAAACCGATTGTCTCGGTCAGGCTTCTTCCGACCGCCGAGGTCAACCTGAAGATGCGACAGGCCGATGTGAAGTCGGTCCTGCGGTCGCTGGCCCTTGCCGTTAACCTGAATATTCTCATCAAGAATGACATCAAGGGGGAGGTCAGCGTCGATTTCAAGGCCGTTCCCTGGGACCAGGCCTTCAACAGCATCCTGCGGACGTACGGTCTCACTTATATCTGGGAAGGTGATCGTATCATCCGTGTCCTGTCTCTGGATGATCTGGAGCGGGATCTGAAACAAAAAACGCAGGAAATGGGCAGCCGGTGGGTGGAACCCTTGAAAACGGTTGTGGTCAATATCAGTTATGCCGATGCCAAGGACCTGAGAGAAAATTTTCAGGAATTTCTGACCAAAGACAAGGAAGGCAAATCCCGCGGCTCAATCAAGGTCGATGTGCACAGCAATTCCCTTATCATTTCAGCCATCCAGGATGATATCGATCGCATGATGCCCATCATCGAAAAGGTCGATAAGCCCACCAGTCAGATTCAGATCAAGGCCAATATCGTGGAGGCATCGAAGAGTACGGCAAGGGATCTGGGCATTCAATGGGGCGGCGTCTACGGACGGAAAGTGGGGGATCAAGGCCTGTACGTGACCCCGGGCGGCACCGGGGGCAGCACCGTTTCCCCGGGAAGCGCCCTGGAGGGAGGCTATACCCCGGCCTACGGCAGCCCGGGCGTCGGCGGCCAGGGCTTCGGCGTCAATTTTCCCGCCTCCGGCCTGACCTCGACTGCGTCGGCCACACTGGGGCTCCTTTTCGGGACCATCGGCGGCAACCTGCTGGAGGCCCAGTTGAGCGCCCTCCAGGAGGACGGCAAGATCAATATTCTCTCCAGCCCTTCCATCACCACGATGGATAATCAGACGGCCTATACGGAAAACGGGGAGAGGGTTCCCTATGTGACGACGGAAACGTCCGGCGGCACGACGAGCCGGACGGTGAAATTCGAGGATGTGGTTCTGAGGCTGGAGATCACCCCCCACGTGATCGACGGCAAGAATCTGAAGATGAAGGTTGTGGTCAAGAAGGATGAAGTGGACACTTCCCGCGACGTGGAAGGGAATCCCTTCATCATCAAGAAAAAGACCGAAACAAATCTGATTGTCATGAACGGAGAGACGATTGTCATCTCCGGGTTGACCAAAATGCGGACAACCGATTCGGAAAGCGGCGTTCCCTGGCTGAAGACTGTTCCCGGACTGGGTTGGCTCTTTAAAGCGAGCGGTAAAACGGAATCGATGGAGGAGGTCCTGATCTTCATCACGCCGACCATTCTGCCGCCGCAGCCGGCAGCCGTGTCTAAACCCCTTGCGGATAAGTCCGTCGAAAAGGAACAATAAAAAGGCGCCTTTATTTCTCAATCCGGGATTATGATTTTGATGGATTCTTAAGAAATGGACTACTTTCAAATATTGAATCTTATCCGGGAGCCTTTTTCCAATTCTCCCGAGCCGGATCTTTTCTATCAATCCCCCAAACACGTCCGGTGTCTGCAAAACCTCGAACTGGCCGTCCGTCTCCGCCGGGGCCTGAATGTGGTGCTGGGCCAGGTGGGCACAGGGAAGACGACCCTCTGCCGCCGTCTGATTGCCCAGTTTGCAGGGACAAACCAGGATAACGATGCGATGGAGACGCATCTTTTGATGGATCCGGCCTTCAGCACGTCCCTGGAATTCCTGACCACGGTGGCCATGGGTTTCGGGATTGCCGGAAAGCAGAAAACAGAGGCCGCCGCTGATTCCGACGTGACCGACTGGCAGCTCAAGGAAAAGATCAAGGATCACCTCTTTAAAAAAGGGGTCGAAGAGGAGAAAATCGTCATTCTCATCATCGATGAAGGGCAAAAACTGCCAGATTTCTGTCTGGAAATTCTCCGGGAGTTTCTCAATTACGAAACGAACGAAAACAAGCTGCTGCAGATCATTATCTTTGCCCAGCCGGAATTTCAGCAGATTCTGAACCGGTTCGAAAACGTTGCGGACCGGGTAAATCTGCTCTACGTGCTGCAGCCCCTGAACTTTAAGGAAACACGTGGTATGATTCAGTATCGTCTGGCCCAGGCCGGTGAGCCGGGATATACCCCGAGGCTTTTTACCCGCCCCGGACTGCTGGCGATCTATCTGTCTACCGGCGGTTACCCCCGGAAGATAATTACACTCTGCCATCAGGCTGTTCTGGCCATGATCATCCAGAACCGGTCCAAAGCGGGATGGTTTCTGGTGCGATCCTGCGCGGCCCGGCTGGTCTCAGCGGGCGGCAAAACATGGCCGTCTCGACCGTTGCGCTGGGCCCCGGTATTGGTGGCGGTATCGGCGGCTTTGCTGATTTTTCTTCTGGTCCGACCCATGACGACCGACTCGATCAGATCGCCTGTTGTTCCCCGCCAGGAAACCGCCGAATCGAGTCCCTCAACCGGACAAGACGCTCAAATACAGCCGGTCCGCCATGAAGAATCTCAAAAGGGTTTGGCCGTTCAGACGGAAACGGCCCAACCTTTCAGGACGGCTGAGAAAACCAATGAAGAGAGCCGGACGGCTCAGGAAGCCGCCCGCGATGAGCCGCCGCGACTGCTCGGCAAACTGTCATTGAAGAACGGCAGAACGGTCTGGTGGATGCTGACCGATTGCTATGGCGAGAACAATGAGCGCATTTTCAGATCGGTGGCCCGGGCGAATCCGCATATCAAGAATCTGAACCGGGTGCAAGCGGGAGAATTGATCCATCTGCCGGCGCTGCCTGCAGAAGAAAACCCCCTGGCGGCGAACAGATACTGGGTACAGCTCGCGGCCTCAAAGAATCTTGAGGAGACCTACGAGTTATACCGGACCTATAAACTGGAGGCACCTTCCCTCCGGTTCCTTCCCTATTGGAATCCCCGGCAGGGTATGGTATTCGCTATCCTGTTGAAGGAGGGGTTTCCGGATGAGGCTGCCGCCCGGCGGAGCATTGCCCGTCTGCCCGGCGCGCTTGCCCTGGAGGCGGGGGTGTTTATGCATCAGGAGAAGGATACCGTTTTTTATACCCGGTAAGAGGATATATGAGAGTCAAGAAAAAAATAGGCGAGATGCTGATCGAAGCTGCCCTGCTGACGGAGGAACAGCTTAAACAGGCGCTCCTCGACCAGACCAGAAGCAACATTAAGCTGGGGCAGTATCTAATCCGAAAGGGTCTGGTCAGCGAACAATTGATGGTGGATATGCTCAGCCGGCAGTTGAAAATAGAAAAATACCAACCCGATAAGTATCCCCTCGATCTCAGTCTGACCCAGGTCATTCCGCTGGAATACGCGCAGAAATATCAGATTGCGCCTTTGAAAAAAAAGGGTCGGCTTCTCACCGTCTGCACCACCGATCCCCTGGATATCAATGCCCTCGACGCCATTGAAATGCTGACCAATTGCGAGGTGGAGCCTTCGGTGGGTACGGAGCGGGAGGTGGTGCAGTTGATCAGCAGTCTCTACGGCATTCAGTCAGGTCTGGGCAATGTGCTGGAATCGATGGAGATTGACGTCAAAACGGAGAAGATTAAAGAAGACGAGCAAGAGGCGGACGTGCAGGTGGCTTCTCTTCAGGATATGGCCGGGGAAGCGCCGGTGATTCGCCTGGTCAATACCATTTTCGGCCAGGCGGTCCGGGAAGGCGCCAGCGACATCCATATCAGCCCTCAGCAGAATAATGTTCAGGTCCGGTTTCGCATTGACGGCAAGCTTCATGATGTTCCGGCCCCTCCCAAATCCATTTTTTTGCCGATTGTCGCCAGAATCAAGATACTGTCCAACATGGACATTACGATGTCCAGAGTGACTCAGGACGGCCGCTTTACGCTGAAGATGGACAGAAAGGAAATCAATGTCCGTGTCTCCTCCATCCCCACGATCTATGGGGAAAACATGGTCCTGCGGCTTCTCGACACCAGTGGCGGCATCTATTCTCTGGACGGTCTCGGCATGATCAAATCGGACATCGATAAGATCCAATCCATCATCAACAAGCCCTATGGGATGATTTTAAGCACCGGTCCGACCGGCAGCGGAAAAAGTACAAGCATTTATGCCATTCTAAACGAACTCAACAGACCGGACAGCAATATCATGACCCTGGAAGACCCGGTGGAATACCGGATTGACAACATCCGCCAGGTCCAGCTCAATCGCAAGGCGGGCATGACCTTCGCCAGCGGCCTCCGGTCGATCCTGCGCCAGGATCCCGACATCATCATGTTGGGGGAAATCCGTGACCCGGAAACGGCGGCCATTGCCGTTCAGGCCGCGCAGACCGGACACCGGCTCCTGAGCACCGTGCATACGAATGATGCGGCAGGCGCCATCAGCCGTCTGGTGGATATGAATGTCGAACCCTTTTTGATTTCCTCGGTACTGCTGGCCTCATTTGCACAGCGTCTGGTCCGGACGATTTGTCCTTACTGCAGGGAAAAGTATCGGCCGCCCAAAGCGGCACTGATGGCAGTGGGGCTCGGCGATATTGAAAACGGCAATTTCATGCGCGGCAAGGGGTGTAACCAGTGCCTGAATACGGGTTACAAGGGACGAACGGGCATCTTCGAGGTTTTGATCAACGATGAGACGATCCAGCAGATGATCCTTGAAAAACGGTCGGCCCAGGAAATCTCCCGGGAAGCAAAAAAAATACGAAAATTAAGAACCCTTCAGGAAGACGCGGCAAACAAGGTTCTCCAGGGGATCACCACACTTGAAGAGGCCGCAACCGCCGTCATGATGTGAGGTTTCATGCCAAGTTTCTCCTATACGGCCTTTAATGCAGCCGGTGCGACGGTATCCGGCGTCGTCGAGGCCGATTCCCCCCAAATGGCCGCAGACATCCTGTTTACAAAAGGATACGTCCCTTCAACGGTTACGGAACAGAAGGTTGCCTCCGAATCAGGATGGCAGGCAAAACTCCGGAAAATCATGAATCGTGTTCCGGCCAAGGATCTGATCATTTTTACCAAACAGTTCCGGTCCATGCTGCGTGCCGGCGTTCCGCTGATGAGGCTGCTGCAGGTTCTGGAATCGCAG
>JAFGRP010000212.1 GCA_016935075.1 Deltaproteobacteria bacterium
CTCAACGTCATCCTGGCCATTCCCATGTCCCTTCTGGGCACTGTGGCGGTGATCTACTTCCTCGGCTATACGTTCAATACATTCACGCTCCTCGGCATGGCTTTGGCCGTGGGAATCGTCGTCGATGACGCCATCATGGTAATGGAAAACATTTTCCGGCACGCGGAAGGAGGGAAACCGCTTGTTGCATCGGCCCTGGAGGGGACCCGTGAAATCGCTTTCGCCGCCCTGGCGGCCACACTGGCGGTCGTGGCCATATTCCTGCCGGTTGTGTTCATTTCCGGCGTCATCGGGCGTTTCTTCCTGCAATTCGGCGTCACGCTCTGTGTCGCCGTGCTGTTGTCCTACGTGGAAGCCGTGACCCTGGCCCCGGCCCGCTGCGCCCAGTTCATCCAGACTTCCCGCGAAGGTCGCAGCCGGATCGGAAAATGGGTCGACGTCTCTTTTAAAAGGCTGGAGACTTTTTATTCCGGGATCCTGGGAAAATCTCTGAAAACCCCTGTCTGGATCCTGGTCGGTGCTGCGGTTCTTTTCGGATTATCAATCCTCGTATTCAGTAAGTTACCCTCCGAGTTCGTCCCCTCGCAGGACCAGTCGGTGACAATGGTCCGCCTGCAGACCGCCGTCGGCTCCAGCCTGGAGGAGACCGACCGGCTCATCCGGAAAGTGGAAGACTGGCTTTCAAAAAGGCCGGAAGTCACCCGCGTATTCGGATTCGTCGGAGGATTCGGCGGCGGGGTGAACTCCGGTGTTTTGTTCGTAACCCTGGTCCCGCCCGAGGAGAGGAAAATGAGCATGGCGGAGATATCGATTCTCATGCGCCGGGAGTTAAACGCCATCCCCGGTCTGAGAGCGGTGATCCAGGATATTTCCCAACGCGGATTCACCGGGCAGCGGGGATTCCCGGTCGAATTTTCCGTGCGCGGCTCCGACTGGAACGGCCTGGTTACCGAGAGCCAAAAGATCATCGAAAAGCTCTCAGCCTCAGGCCTGGTTGTCGACCTGGACACCGATTACAAGCTGGGAATGCCGGAGTTGCGCATCATCCCCGACCGGGCCCGGGCTGCCGATATCGGTATCAGTATCGACGATGTGGCCGTGACTCTCAACGCCCTGGTGGGAGGAGTCCGTGTCGGCAAGTACAGCGCAGGCGGACGCCGGATCGACGTCCGTATGAAGCTCCTGTCCGGGCAACGCTCCCGCCCCGAGGATATCGCCCAACTCCAGGTCCGAACCCGTGCGGGACAAATGGTTCCCCTCTCATCACTGGTAAACTACTTGGAACGCCCGGCATTGCAGGCTATCACCCGCAGGGACAGGGAGAGAGCCATTACGATTTTCGCCAATATCGCCCCCGGCCATGCACAGCAGGAAGTTCTCCAGAGCATCGAGACCATGGGCCGGGATCTGCCGATCGGATACCGGCTGGTGCTCAGCGGCGCATCAGTCGCCTTCCGCGAATCGTTCGGCTCGCTCCTTTTTGCACTATGGCTGGGGATACTGATCGCTTACATGGTCCTGGCCGCGCAATTCAACTCCTTTCTCCATCCTGTCACGGTGCTGACCATCCTGCCTCTTTCGCTCACGGGCGCCGCCTTCGCACTGCTGGCAGCCGGGAAAAGCCTCAACATTTTCAGCATGATCGGCTTGTTGCTGCTCATGGGGATCGTGAAAAAAAATTCAATCATCCTGGTCGATTATGCCAACCAATTCCGTGAACAGGGGTTGAACGCCTCTGAGGCCATGCACAAGGCGGGGCCGATCCGGCTGCGGCCGATTCTGATGACCGCGATCGCCACTCTCATGGCCGCCGTACCCCCGGCATTGGGAATCGGCCCGGGTTCGGAAATCCGCATGCCCATGGCCATTGCCGTCATCGGCGGGTTGGTCCTCTCCACCATTCTCTCCCTGGTCGTGGTTCCCTCCTTTTACGTGGTCGCCGACCGAGGCGTCCAGAAATTTCAGAGACGGCGCATGCGAAAAGTAAAATCCCCCCTGGCCGTTTCCAATGAGAAGGCGTCGGAAAAATAACGGATCCCGGCCGTCGGCTTGCGCTTTTTCAGTCATGATGGTATAAAAATCTCTTTCGAAATGAATTGGCTGGAGATTTCGGGAATCGTTTAAAAAAGGAGAACCGACATGGCAAAATTTGAGGGAATCAAGTGGGCGGGCAAGCAAATGGTTTATACTCTGGTCGACAGGAACTTCGAAATCAAGGAATCCGACGACAAGGTGTTTGCCGTGTCCCGTTCCGTTCATTACGGCCTTTTCCTGGCCTTCGAGGGTATCCGTTTCTATTGCGCCCGCGAAGAGGGCGGAACTCTCGTGGTCCGTTTTTTCAACTGGGAAAAAAATCTCGAGAGGTTTCGCGACGGCATTTCCTTTAACCTGAGCAACGGTCAGCAGAACCTGGTTCCCTCCGTGGAAGAGTTGAAAGAATTGTTTATTGAAAGGTTTTTAGGCGAGGAATCGCTGCGGAATTTCCTCGGGGAGATGGCCGATATGAATGCACAGGGCTATCTGAGGCCGTTCACCGCCGACGAGGAGCAATCGATCGGCGTCACCTTTCCCGCCCGCCCCGCGATCCGCGCCGTATTTTGCCGGTATGACCAATATCTCGGCGAACCGTTCACCGGGGTCGTGATTCCCCAGATGGTCCGGGCCGTGGGCGTCAACGGAACGGGCTGCCGGAAACTGGGAATCAATTACCTGATGAGCGTCAAGGCTGTGGACGAGGCGAAAAAAACCGATCCCCAGGCGGCCGCCGCCCTATTCCTCGACGACAATCCCGGCGGTACTCTCGAAGAACGAGTGGTCAGCGAATGGGACTCCTCGTGCTGCCTCTTCGGCCTCAAGAACGGCACGGTCGTCAAGATCCCAGAAAATCCCCTGATCCTCCCCTCGGTCACGATCCAAGGGATTACGGCCATACTCAGGGAGATGGGTGTACCGGTTGAAGAGAGGCACTTCACCTACGGAGAGCTGATCGACAAGACATTATCGGGTGAACTCGCCGTTACCTGCAGCATCGGGACGGCCGGAATCCTCAACCGCTGCGACAAGCTGATTCTCAATGACAATCACGGAAAAACACTGGCCACGCAC
>JAFGRP010000017.1 GCA_016935075.1 Deltaproteobacteria bacterium
AAGGTGTTGATGCTCCCCTTGGCCTCCTTCGAGAGGACGACTTCGACGAAGTTGGCTTTCTCCCGTTCGAGACCCTGTTCCAGCGGGAGCTTCAGCCCCTCGTGCATCGATTTGAGGGCGAGCATCGGCCCCGGGATCTCACGGCCCTTGGTTGCCTTGAGGATTCCCACCCTGGCCATCTCGGCGACCGCGTCGATCTGTGAGAAATCCTGGGCAGGCCGCTTCAGGTCCGCCTTCCCCGCGATGATCTCTTCGAGAAAAGACCTCGCCGACGCGAGAAGGTCGCCTTCCGCGGGGATCAGCCGGTCGACGATGCCCAGCTCGTACGCCTTGGCGGCCGGTAGCATCGTCCCCTTCAGGATCAGTTCGAAGGCGCCGTAACCGATCAGACGGGGCAGGCGTTGTGTTCCCCCGCCGCCGGGGAAGAGTCCGACGTTGCATTCCGGCAGGCCGATGAGGGTGTTCTTTCCTTCCTTTGCGATCCGGGCCGTACAGGCGAGCGAGAATTCCAGGCCGCCGCCGAGGCAGTGGCCGTGGATGGCCGCAATCGAGGGAAATCCCAGAGCGGCAAGACGGGCGAAGGAGCCGTGGAAGAGATCCAGGATTTTTCGCACCTCGTCCGCACTTTTGATCCGGGCGATCATCTTCAGGTTGGCGCCGGCAAGAAAGTTCTCCGGCTTTCCCGAAATGAAGATGATCCCGCGGATTCCCTTGGCGATCTCCAGTTCCCGCATGACCCGGTCGAAGCTGATGAAGGCCTCCTCCGTCCAGATGTTCATCGTCTCGCCGGCCACGTCGAACGTGATCACCCCGATTCCCGACTCATCCACCACCAGGTTGAATACCTTGGCCATCTTTCGCCTCCTGATCCGCCGGATCGGTATGAAGCCCTCATGCATACCGCCTGCGGGGTTTTGCTTTCACGATCTTCCCCGCCGGCGCCTTCGGGATTTTCTTCATAAAGCGGACCCGGCCGTGACATCTGCAGCCTGTTTGGTCTACCGGTGCCAAGCGATCGATTCCTCCCGGGCGAGCCCTCCCGTAAGGCGACGACGGCTGAGATCCTCTCTCCGCGCACCTTGTCCGGCAAGCCGGTCTTCTTCCGGATATCTTCGCGCAGGCCCTTTTCTCCTATCGGGCCGTCATCCGGAGCGATCCGTCCAGACGGATGCACTCACCGTTCAGCATCGGATTCTCGATGATGTGCCGGACGAGCGCAGCATATTCCGCCGGCCGGCCGAGCCGTTTCGGGAAGGGTATCGTCTGCGCCAACTGCACCCGGACACTTTCCGGGAGGCCCGCCATCATGGGGGTGTCGAACAGACCCGGGGCGATGGCCATCACGCGGATCGCGTAATCGGCGCACTCCCGTGCGATCGGCAGCGTCATCCCCGCGACCCCCGCCTTGGAGGCGCTGTAGGCCGCCTGGCCGATCTGGCCGTCGAAGGCGGCAACGGAGGCGGTGTTGATGATGACCCCCTTCTCCCCCTCATCGTTCGGCGCGTTTTTGACCATCTGCTCTACGGCCAAACGGATGATGTTCAGCGTTCCGACGAGGTTGATCTGGACGACCCGGTTGAAGAAGGCAAGGGACATCGGACCTTTTTTGGAAAGGATCTTTCCCGGATCGGCCACGCCCGCGCAGTTGATCGCGACGTTGATCTTCCCGAAGGCGGCTGCGGCCTTCTCCACGGCCGCCCGGCCGCTCTCGTCGCTCGTTACGTCGGCGTGGACGAAGATGACATTCGAACCCAGTTCGGCGGCCAGCTTCTCGCCCCGTTCCGCGACGACGTCGAGGATCGCCACCTTCGCCCCCAGGGCTGACAGGCTCCGGACGCACGACTCGCCCAGGCCGGAGGCGCCCCCCGTGATGACCGCAATGGAATCTTTGACCTGCATGCAATTTCTCCCTTCTCTTTTCAGCGGTATTTCGACCATCCGCCGTCTATTCAGACTGTTCATGCATGAATCGGAATAATTTTTCAAGGTAAAAAAGGTTCATCCGGTTCGGCGGCACGTACGGTTTCAGCACATCCCTGGGGTGGTCCCTCTATTAGGTCCAGGGCGCAGTTCATGGGGTCAATGGGTTCCGCCCAGCGCAGGCAGCCCGTCGAGCATGGTCCCGTCCGCGCTGCCGTTGAGCTGAAACCCCACAAGATCCCTGTCCGACGTGTAGGCGATGTAGGTGGCGCCGCTGATATCCCGCGGGAAAAGCGCCTCCGCCAGATTGACCACCTTGGCATGGCCGTCAACAGGGATCACTTCGGTCGCCACCGCAATCCCATCGTCACCATAGGCGGTCAGCGTCACGGACGCCGCAACCGCCTCCGTGTTGACGAACGCAATGCCCGTCCAGCCGCTCTTCTCGATCTTGGGAAAGACGCCCGCCTTCGCGGCTGTCCCGCCCCCTGCCGTATAGGCCCCAAGCTGGCTGCCGTCGACGGTGCCGAAAAGCTCAAAACCGGAAAGGGGGGTCGTGGAGTCGATCCTGAACCACGCCGTCTGCGCGGGAAGACCGAG
>JAFGRP010000213.1 GCA_016935075.1 Deltaproteobacteria bacterium
GCAGTTCCGTCCCGTTCTGGAGTTTGACCCCCGTCAGCTTCCCGTTCTCGCCGAGAAAGGCGGCGATCCCATTGTCCGTGATGACGTTCGCACCTTTGCTCTTGACGTGATTTTCCACGAGTTTTGCCAGTTCCCAGTCCAGAAAGGTCAGAAGCTGCGGCAGAAGCTCGATCACGGTGATCCCGATGTCGGCCAGTTGAAGGGCCTCGCAGGTCTCGATTCCGATCAGGCCGCCGCCGATAACCACGGCCTTTTTGATTTTTCCTTCATCACCGATTTTGCGGAGAAAATCCGCGTCCTTCATGGATTGCAATGTGGTGATGCCGTCCAGTTCGATGCCGGGAACGGGGGGCATCCGGGGGATGGCGCCTGTGGCGAGGATTAATTTGTCGTAGGTCAGTTCACCCGTTTCACCCGTTACCGTATGCCGGAATGACACGGTCCGCTTTGTACGGTCGATGGCGGTCACCTCCGTATTCACCCGGGCATCGATCTCCTTTGCATTAAAGAAAAACTGGGGGTCCCGCGTTATGCCCGAGGCTGTAGATATAAGCAGGTTCCGGTCGTCGAAATACCCGCCGACATAATAGGGATAGCCGCAGGAGGCCATCGAGAGATCCGCATCCTTCTGCAGGATGATCACCTCGGCATTATTATCGATTCTTCGGGCTTTTGCCGCCGCCTTGGGACCGGCGGCGGAACCGCCGACCACCACGATCCTTCTTCCATTCTCCATCGTCATTAATCCCCATCGATAAATAAAAAATTTTTCCGACCGGATAAGGTCCGCATCAGGATGCCCCTGCACATTCGCGGACGCCTTCCATTAGCGCGAAATTCACAACGGCTTTCATTTCGGGGTTCCGCCTGTCCCCTTGCCTCTACCGGCAACAGCTCCCCGGTTCATTGCACGGCGGGCTCCCGCAGCGCTCTTCCCGGCCGCAACAGGTCTTTCCTCCCCGATCCCCGATGATTCCGTCCGCTCTGGCGGTAACGCCTTTCGATAGAACGCGCTGCAGCGAGACACTGCCGCAATGTTTGCAGGTTTTGTCCAGACCCTCTCCGGAAATCCCTTCGATAAACTCGGACAGCCCACCGCAATGCAGACACCGGTATTCGTAAATTGGCATTTTGATTTCCTCCATCTTTATCTACAGTACCATAAATTCTATGCAGCCGAAAGCCGCCGAAAACAGGACGAAGTCCCCTGGTGCATGCATCCCGGCCGATCATCCTGCATCCCTTTGCCGCGCCGGGATCAAAGGTCTTCAGACCGACCCCTCCGCGGACAGAGCGGCATGTCTGCCGTCACAGACCCGTTCCCCTTATCAAATACGTCCGGATCGCCTTGTGAAGGGTGTTCACCGCCAGCAGCGCGCAGTGTTGATGATCCTCCGGTAATTCACCCAGGTACGCGATCACGGACTCCTGGGTAATCTGCAGCCCCTCGCGGACTGTTCTGCCCTCCGCGAGGGAAGCCACCGCGTCACAGGTGCCCATTGTGAAAAAACAACCGGTTGTCTGAAAACGGATCTCACGGATGCGGCCGCTGAAAATCCTCAGGAAGAATTCATCCGTATCCCCGCAAGGACCTGTGATTACCGCATGACCATCCGGTTTCATCAGCTCTCCGTAATGGGTCGGCTCCATCGCATGCCGAATCACTTTTGCTGTAGAGATCTCCGAAATTTTTTTCGGAGACACCTTCTCCGCAAGCTCTATCGCATGCCGGATCACTTTTGCTGCAAAGATCTCCTCCCCGTCGTTTCCTCCCGCTATTCCCTCTTCTTTGTTTTGCTCATTCTCCGCCACAGTTCACTCCCGTATTGACTCATAATGAATGTCAGCCGAGGGCGTACACGACATTTCTCCACACGGCACGGATATCAACGGAAATCGCGCCGCCGGTGTACTCCACCACCGAGGTCTTCATGATCTGCGCCCGCGTAACCGCCGGATCATAACGGACCCTTCCGGCCATTCGGACACCCCTCTGGGCAGTTTCCCGCTCGATCCGGTCGGCCATTTCGGGGTGGATGTCCCATTTGTTGATACAGAGCAACAGGGGGATTCGAAAATGGCCGGTCAGGTCCATGACGCGCTGAACATCGTGAAGACCGGAACAGGTCGGTTCCGTCACCGCGACCACGAGATCGGCCCCGGTGATGGAAGCGATGACGGGGCACCCGATGCCGGGTGAACCGTCGACAATCAGCAGAGGGTATACATCTTTTTCCGCGATGCTTCGCGCCTCGCGGCGCAGCAGGCTGACCAGCTTCCCGCTGTTGGACTCTGCGATGCCGAGTCTCGCATGAACCATGGGTCCGTAGATCGTCGACGATATGAACCATTGTCCGTTGATGACCGGTTCAAAACGGATCGCCTCTGACGGACAGAGGCGCGCACAAAGGCCGCAACCCTCGCAGGAAATGGGATCCACCTTAAACCGGTTTTCCCCATGGGGACCGGCAACGGACGACACCGCACCGAAGCGGCACACCTCCTGACATTTGCCGCACCCGGTGCATAGATCCTCCAGGATGGCGGCCTTTTTCCCGCCGGAAAAATCCTCCCGGCGATCGATCCGTGGATTGAGCACCAGATGCAGATCCGCCGCATCGACGTCGCAGTCCACCAGGATCTTCCGCTCGGCAAGCGCAGCAAAAGCCGCGACCAGACTGGTCTTTCCCGTACCGCCCTTGCCGCTGATCACAACAACCTCTTTCATAAGTCGCGCCTCTTCTTTCCCCGATACGCCCCGTCCTGACTTGCGTTCACGAGGGCCGCGATGCGCCGGTAACATTGATCGAATACCTTCCGGTATTCCGGCAACTTCGAGAGATCGATATCCCCCCGGGCATAGCTCTCTGCAATCCGCCGGTCATTGGGAATGGACAACAGGATCTCGATCCTCTCGCGTTCGCAATAGGAACGGACCCCCTCGTCTCCCTCGTCGCAACGGTTCAAGGCCACGGCGAAGGGCCTCGCAAGCGCCCGAACCATCTCGACGGCCAGCGTCAGGTCGTTGAGGCCGAAGGGCGTCGGTTCGGTCACCAGCAGGACAAAATCCGTTCCCCGGACCGACTCCACAACGGGACAGGATGTTCCCGGCGGCGAATCGATGATGCAGAGGCCCACACCGTCTCCCCGCTCCCGTACCTGGTGGATCACGGCGGGGCTCATCACCTCGCCCACATTCAACCGTCCTTGAACAAAACGGATGCCGTGGGCGACGCCTTCTTCAACCGACCCGATGGGATGGCCCTCTTCGACAATTGCCTTTTCCGGACATAACAGAAAGCAGGCCCCGCAACCGTGGCAAAGTTCACTGAAGACCAGAACCCGACCTTTCATCACGGTCAGCGCATGATATTCACAAACGTCGGCGCAGACGCCGCAACCATTACACCGTTCCTTCAGCACCTTCGGCTGTGGAACGGTCACCGAACGAGATCCGGCGATTTCCGGCTTGAGAAAAAGATGGCAGTTCGGTTCTTCGACATCGCAATCCAGCAGGGTAACCGGTTGACCCAAAGATGCGATGGTCAGGGCGAGATTGACGGCAACCGTCGTTTTCCCCGTCCCGCCCTTTCCACTGGCAATAGCGATCTTCAATGGATGCTCCTCACGATTAAAAAGAAGCGCCGGCCAGGGGATGAAAGAGGGGTTGCACATAACCCTTTGCCGGCGCCCCAAACGATTATAATCCTTATCACCTCTGCGATATTTTATCCATCACCAGAAGTCGCTGCAATCCTTCGCCGCCGATACCTGACATTGTTTTGATTCTGAAAGGCATCATTCTTGACGAACTCGTAAAAGGCCGTCACCCCGGCGAAAGCCGGGGTCCAGTGCTATTGTAACCATCTGATATTTCTGGATACCGGCCTTCGCCGGCATGACGTTCGCGGTGGATTTTGGACTTTTGACCAGATCATCATTCTTCAGTGTTCCCGGCTTCGATGTCGGCAAGACGCTTCTTGATGGACTCCATTTCCGACTGCAAGGCCGCAGCCTGGTTTTTGAGCGCCTGCTTTTCCATTTCCGGATCGGGTGACTGGTATGGCGCCGGGTAGCCATAAGGTGCAGCATACCCGCCAAAACGCATCCAGCCCGGAAGTCCGGTGGCATAGAACATGTTCCGCCATCCGCGTCCGCCGCCGCTGAATCCGCGTCCCCAAGCACCGCCGCCTCTACCGAAAGCCATCCCGTAGCCTCTTCCCGGAACGGGATTTGCGTATCCGGGCATACCATAACCCGCGCAATATCCTGCCGCGCGTCCAGTCATCGCTCCCACTCCCCTGGGTCCTGTTCGATCCCCTCCTGGCATTTTCGTATCCTCCTTTCTTAAGGATTGTCTGTTATGGTCTTATCGTTCTTGTTCCATTCCGTTCACGATGTTTCCTTCCTAATGAATGCCGTGCATTCCTCTGAACCTGCGGCGCTTTCCCCCAAAACAACCCGGCATGGCATAAGCGCCCCGATCGAACCTGCCTGAAAACCAAGCCTGAATCACTTCGCGCAGGCCGCCGGCCACGAAGGGAATAACCTGGATGCCACAGCCGGCGACCATTTCCTGCAGAGGCCTGGAAATCGCGCCGCAAATCAATGTGCCGACACCCAACTCCGCCAGGCGAAGCGCCTTTTGAACCGGCAGATCGCCCGCCAGCGGTTCCTGCGTTTCCCGAACAATCCGTCCGAATTCCACCTCGACGATGTAAACCTGCCGTGCGGTGTCAAAAACCGGCGCGATTCGATTGTCCCAGCAAGGAAAGGCCGTTTTCATCTTTCGAATTCCTGTTTGTCACCCGCGCATTTTAATTTGCAAGCACTGTGCCATCCAACAGTGACGGTCTCAGTGCCGGGATAAACCAACATCATTGCAAGGACGGGAGTGATTACTCAAGAGGGATAAAAATAATTATAGTAGCACACCAGCTACTGTATCTATTGGTAATAGATGCGATAACGCTACCTTTTGCGACAGGTGCGACCGTCCTGCTTTGGAGGGACAATGCCCAACTTCTTCATTCGGCGGAAAAACGTGGTCTTGTGGATCCCCAGCGCCCGCGCCGCTGCAAGGCGTTTAAAGGCGTTGCGTTCGAGCGCGTCACGGATTGCCTGGGCGTCCAAAATATCGTGTGCGGAACGGATATCGGACCCCGAACCCGCCGATATCCCGCGCGCCCTCAACTCTTCGGGCAGATGCCTAATGTCGATGTAGCCTTCATTGCAGAGGATGAAGGCATGTTCGATGGCGTTTTCAAGCTCGCGGATGTTTCCCGGCCAGTCATGGGCCATCAGAAGTGAAAGCGCTTCCGTGGCAACCCCCAGCACGTTTCTCTGTCTGACCCGATTGAAATGGGTAACGAACTGGTCTACCAGAAGGGGAATGTCCTCTTTCCTCCGACGCAACGGGGGCAGTTCGATGCGAACCACGTTCACACGGTAGTAAAGGTCCTCCCGGAAGGCGCCCTTCCGTGTTTGTTCCGCCAAGTCCCTGTTGGTGGCGACAATGATTCGAACGTCCGCCGTTTCGGACCGGGTCGCCCCCAATGGTTCATAGGTCCGCTCCTGCAGCACGCGGAGCAACCTGATCTGCAGCGCTGGGCTCACTTCACCGATTTCGTCGAGAAAAATGGTTCCTCCTCCGGCCAACGTAAAACGTCCGGGCTTGTCTTTGTTTGCACCGGTAAACGCACCTGTCTTGTAACCGAAAAGCTCGGATTCGAGGAGAGTATCCGGCAAGGCGCCGCAGTTCACGGCGATAAACGGACCTGCCTGCCGGGAACTCAGGTGATGCAGGGTCCGGGCCACCAGCTCCTTGCCCGTTCCCGTTTCCCCCAGAATCAGGACCGTGCTGGGACTGACGGCGATGGCCGGCAGGACCTCAAACACCCGTTGCATCAAAGGGCTTCGGCTGGCCAGATCGCCGAGCCGGAATTTCCCCGACAGTTCCTGACGCAGCGTCTCAACCTCGGAAAGGTCGCGGAATGTTTCCGCTCCGCCGATCACCCTGCCGTCCGCGTCGTGCAACAAGGCCGTGGAAATACTGATGGGAATACGATGCCCGTCCGAATCGATGATGTATGCGGATATGCCGATGATCGGCTTCCCCGTCGCGAAGGTTTGTTCAAGCGCGCAAGCGGCGCCGCAGAGACTGGAACGGAAAACATCCGAACAGCGCCGTCCGATCGCATCCGAACGTTCCACGCCGGTAATGTCTTCGGCCGCGCGGTTGAACGACGTGACGCGCCATTCCATGTCCACCGTAAAAACACCGTCCGAGATGTTCTCTAAGATCACTTCCGTGGGCGTCAAGACACGGGTTTTCTTTTTACGGGTATCCATCCCGATGCACTCCAAAAATTCCGGCTATTGATTAAACCCGGACAGGAAGGATGAATAAAGGACTCTCCGATGTCAAGGTTATTTTTTATGATTGCTTTATGCTTCATCGCTTGTGAATATAGGCGGATGGAATGGTAAGCCGTCGATTCTTTCTTTCCATTCGGGCAGATTGTCGGAGTCGCATGTTTGCATTCTTTCCTTTACTGCCGTTGTTGTCTTTTGCGATCACACCGCGGGTCATTCCGTCCGCACAAAACAGACAAAATATTGTTATGTTGGAGGATAAATATATTTTAAGCCTTACCGCAAAATTATGGCACTATTTTTGATTGAAGGATAGCGATGCAAGATACGGCATCAACGGTTTGCGATTTTTCAGCCGTCTGCTGCCGCCCTCTTTTTGGACCGTGTCGGAAGAGGCTGTGATCGTGGATACTTTAAGGAGAGATGAAATCGGAGGATCCCGCGCTTTTGAGAGATGCCGAAGCATTGGGGTTAAATCCTATTGTAGCATGCAGTGTTGTAAACATCGGTTTGCGGCCGGAGATGTTCCCGGACAAGTAGTTCGGCCTCTCTTTTGTGCAACCGTATTCGTGCTCATTTGCTTTGAATAATGTGACCAGAAAGGATTACTGAGAAACATTATGAAGATTGCGGTGGCAAGCGGCAAGGGTGGGACTGGTAAAACGACGTTTTGCGTCAATTTGGCTTATGCGCTCGCCGAGCGCGGCGAAAACATCAGGTTGTTGGACTGTGATGTAGAAGAGCCCAACGATCATCTGTTTGTTCAGCCGAGGTTCGACGACGAAACGGCCGTTGAGGCGTTGCGGCCCGTCTGGAGCGAGGATTTATGCACCGGTTGCGGTGAGTGTGCCAAAGCATGCCGGTACAACGCCATTGCCGTGGTAAAGGGCAAGGTGCTGATTTTCAACGAGCTATGTCACGCATGCGGTCTTTGTTCTGTGGTTTGTCCTGAAAAGGCGCTGACCGATAAACCCTCGCTGATCGGCACCGTTGAGATATCCTCGAAAAATCGGCCTTTCTTTTTTGCGCATGGAACATTGAACATCGGCGAGGTGATGGCGCCTGCCGTTATTCGCAGAGTGAAATTCCTCGTCGATCCGGCAGCCATCAATATTATCGATGCATCTCCGGGAACATCCTGTCCGGTTGTCGAGACGGTGGACAACGCGGATGTGGCTGTTTTGGTTACGGAACCCACGCCTTTTGGTCTGAACGATCTGAAGCTTGCCGTCAACTTGACGCTGAAAAAAAGGATACCCACCTGCATCGTCATCAACCGCTCGGATGGGACCGATCAATTGATCGCCGGGTATGCCGAACGGGTGAAAGTCCCCATCACGGGTCGAATTCCATTCAAACGCAAATACGCCGAGTCTTACTCCAGCGGAACCATTCTCACGCATATTTACCCGGAACTCCGGGAAAACCTGTTGAACATTTTTTCAAAGATTTCCCGGTTGGTCGGCACCGTTCCACCGGATGTTCCGGCTGATGAGATGTTCTCCGTGGAAACGGAAAACCTTGAGCCTTTCACCGC
Organism: Deltaproteobacteria bacterium; assembly: GCA_016935075.1. Taxonomy (GTDB): domain Bacteria; phylum Desulfobacterota; class Syntrophia; order Syntrophales; family UBA5619; genus UBA5619. The sequence continues at coordinate 7,913 of JAFGRP010000213.1, forward strand.
CGGGTCGTCTTCCAATTTCAAGGAAATCGCCGTGATCAGCGGCAAAGGGGGATCGGGGAAAACCACTTTGATTGCTTCCCTGGCCATGCTCGCCGACAACAAGGTGTTAGCTGACAACGACGTGGACGCCGCGGATCTGCATCTGCTCCTCGGGCCCATTGTTCGCGAAGCGCATGATTTTGTCGGCGGATTGAAGATGGTCATCGATCCGAATCAATGTACGGCCTGCGGTCAATGCGCAGAGTCCTGCCGATTTGGGGCGATACATCCGGATGGGCCGATAAAAGATCCGGATATCCAAACCTTCCGAATCGACGAATTCTCCTGCGAAGGATGCGGCCTCTGTGAGTATCTCTGTGCTTTCGATGCGATTACGGCCAGACCAAACACCGTGGGGCGTTGGTATGTGTCGGGCACGGACTACGGTCCGATGGTCCATGCCCGTCTGGGGATTGCGGAGGAAAATTCCGGACGCCTGGTGACCCAGGTACGGAACGTCGCCGCGGAGCTTGCCAAAAATCTGGGGAAGGGGCTTATTCTCAGCGACGGTCCTCCCGGAACCGGATGTCCGGTTATCGCCTCAGTCAGCGGTGCGGATATGGTCCTGATCGTCACGGAACCGACCGTTTCCGGCGTTCATGATATGCTGCGCGTACTGGAACTCGCCGCTCATTTCCGGATTCCATCGCTTATCGTCGTAAACAAAGCCGATCTCAATTTCGAACAGACCCAACGGATCAAGGCCATTGCCTCGGAAAAGGGATCGAAAGTGATCGCTGAGATTCCTTTTGACCGCCATGTAAACGATGCCCTCATGGCGGGCAAAACAGTGATCGAATACGGACAGGGACCGGCATTCGGGGCCATTGTCCGCCTTTGGGGAAAGCTCGAAACCACGCTTAAGAAAGGGGTATGACACCATGAAAATCGCCGTTAGTTCCTCTGGGCCGACGCTTGATGATTCTGTCGAGGCCCGTTTCGGACGATGCGCCTACTTTTTGGTCATCGATCCGGACACTTTGGAGTTTGAACCGATTCAAAATCCCAACATTGCCGTGGGCGGCGGGGCCGGCATCCAATCCGCCCAACTGTTGGCCAACAAGGACGTTACGGTCGTGCTGACCGGTAATTGCGGCCCCAACGCCTTTCAGACCTTCGGCGCGGCCGGAATTCAGGTCATTACCGGCGTCACCGGGCAGGTGCGAGAGGCGGTTCAAACGTACAAATCCGGTGCAATGGGC
>JAFGRP010000214.1 GCA_016935075.1 Deltaproteobacteria bacterium
CCTGGACGGTCTTGCCCAGGTAGTCGCCCCGCCGCTCCTTGGAGATCACCGAAAAGTAAACCTGCCCCGTCGTGAGGTTGTTCCCTTTGCCCATCCGGGTGCCGGTGAACCGTTCGTAGTGGCCGAGGTCGAGGTCGGTCTCCGCCCCGTCGTCGGTGACGAAAACCTCGCCGTGCTGGAAGGGGCTCATCGTCCCCGGATCGACGTTGATGTAGGGGTCGAGCTTCTGGTTGGTCACCCGAAGACCGCGGCATTCGAGAATCGCCGCGATGGACGCCGCTGCCAGCCCCTTGCCGAGGGAGGAGAGAACCCCGCCTGTCACGAATATAAATTTCGTATTCATCATTGCTCCTTGCTCATGGGAACAGATTTGAAATCTGTCCCCGGCCTGGCCTATCGCCGAATGGGGACACGATGCGGCATCATGTCCCCATTCGATTTCGCCTCAAGATTACGCTTGATCTGCCCGGCGATCACCTCGACCGGTTCGCCCAGAAGAACGCCGAGGGGAATTTCCGCGAGACAACGGTCGTCCCACGGAAGGTTGTATTCCTGGATGAGATCCCGGATATCGTTCGCCCGCCCGCCCAAAAGCTCCTTCCGCTCGCGGACGGAGAGCGCTTCATTGAATGTCACATGGATCAGCAGGAGATTCCGGACCCGATCTCCTTCCCCGAGCAGAGGGACGATCACGACGGAGGCGCCGTCCGATTTGCCCTGTCCCGCGTAGATCCGCCCGGAGGCCACAATCCCCTTCTTGGTCCCCATCAGAAGTCCCGATTTTTCGGCCCGGGAACGCATCCCGACGGAAACGCCCGCCCGCTTCCGGATCTCGATCGTCGCGTCATCCCCCGGTTTTCCCTCGGCATCCAGGTGATTCACCGCGTAGAGGGTGTAGCCGTTGACGGCGGTCACCGCCTTCTGCATCCGGCGGAGGACCAGGACATTCGTGCTGAGGAGAAACTTTGCGGAGAAGGAGAGTTCCGCAAGAAGATCGAAGAGGACGCCTACGGGCGGCATCTCCTTCCGGCTCGTTCCCACCGTGACGGTCTTCGCCTGGTGGCGGATCGCATCGATCGGGCGGGAGAGCTCGTCCACGGCGTGGCCGAGCGTGATGTCCAGGAGGTCGATCGGCGAGACCGGCGCCCCGATCCCGGGAAAATCATGCCGGAAATCATCGATCGGCAGCTTTCCGGCCGTGTATTTCAGCAGGAGAACCAGATCGGAGATCGTCCCCACACCGGTCTGAGAAAAGGCGCCCTCACTTCTCCGCCGCTGGAAGCGGTCCGTGAAATCGTTTACGAGACGGCGCAGACGGCCGTCGGCGATGCTTTCCAGGGCAGAGAGTCTCCGCTTCGCCTGTTTGACCATGATCAGATTGAGGCGGCTCTTGAATTCCCGGAGGAAGAGGGCGTCGGCGTCGATGCTGCATGCGGCGTAATAGCCGAAGAGGTGGCCGGCTACCGTGTTGAGGATCACGGGAAGCGGCAGCGGCGCGCAGGGGATGCGGATCACCGCGTCGGCGATCGCATCGAAACGTTCCTCTCCCTCGTCGGCGAAGACGATGACCGTGGATTTGTGCGCCTTGAAGATCGCCACGTCCTTGACGATGTCCCCCATGACGGTTTCCGGACTCCCTGCGGCGCAGACGAGGATCAGCGGCTCGGCCGAGAGATCGATATGCTTCTTGTTCTCCACCACATCGGCGGAGATCGTCTGGTAGCAGAGTTCGCTCAGCTTGATCCGGATCTCCTCGGCTGCCGCCCGGTTCGGACCGCTCCCCACCACCGCCCAGTACCGCTTCCGCTTCGCCAGTTTTTCCACCGCGCTGCGGATCTCCTTCTTCTTCGCGAGGACCTTTCCCATCAACTCCGGCGCCCGTTCCAGCAGGCGGAGTTCCCCGATAATCCGTTCTTCGGGAAGGGTCGACAGGAGCAGGGCCAGATCCAGGGCGAGGATGTGTCCGGCCACGATCTGGGAGTAGAAGGCCTTGGTCGAGGCAACCGCCATCTCGATGTCCCGGCCGTCGGAGGTGTAAAAAACGCCGTCCGCCTTCGCCGTGATATCGGACTGGCGGCGGTTGACGATCGCGATGATCTTCGCGCCCCGCTCCGCGGCCATCGCCACGGCGCGGTTGGTGTCCGTCGTCGTTCCCGACTGGGTGACCGGGATGATCAGGGTATCGTGCAGGTCGTTTTCCAGGCAGAAGCCGCTCAGTTCGGAGGCGATCCGGGCCTCCACCCGAATCCCGCTTCCCTTAAGGCAGCGTTCCATCGCATCGGCCACCGCGCTCCCGGCGACGGCCGCCGTCCCGTGACCGATCACAACGATCCGCCGGATCTGTCGATCCCGGAGGGCCTCCCGGATTCCCTCCGGGACGACATCCGGGCCGAGATTGAAGACAACGCGTTCCCTGCCCCCGTCCCGTTCGATCCGGTATTTGCCGCGGAGGGTCTTCCGGACGGACAGGACCGATTCGGTGATCTCCTTGAGGAAGTAGTGGGGATAGTCGCCGCGGTCGATGTCCCGCGTCGTCATCTCCGCCCGCTTCACCGCGTCCTCGCCGAACGGAAGCGGCGTCCCGTCATAGAAGAATCCCCGGATGCCGGCCGCCCCCCCCGGGGCGTCCTGATCCAGGATGGCGATCTGTCCCGTGGTCTCCGGCTTTTCCGGACGGGCGGGCTTCTCGCCGTCCATCTTGATGAAGAAGGGGGTCTCCTCCACCAGCCCGTAGAGCTCCGAGGAGAAGAGATACCGGTCGGGGGTGATCCCGATGTAAATCGACTGTCCGCTCCCTTTCAGGGCCAGAAAAATCCTGCCCGGCTCGACATTGCTGGTCATGGCGATGGCGTGGGACCCTTCGAAATCGCCGACCGCGCGCCGGAAAGCCTCGACCAGATTCCGGCCCGCCAGCAGGTATTTTTCGATCCTGAGCGGGATGATCTTCGTATCCGTCGTCACCTCCGGCGCGATCGACATCCCCTCCGCTTCGAGAGACTCCCGGAGCGTCCGGTAGTTGTCGATGTCGCCGTTCAGGACCACATGGATGTTCCAGTAACCGCTCCCGTAAGCGGGATAATGTTTCTCCGCGCTTACGGGGACACGACGCGGCATCATGTCCCCGTAATTCTCAAGCTTCTCCCTGACCCCGGCGGGGGAATCCCCGGACGGAATCGTAAAGTTTCCGATAGGATGACAGTTCTCCTCCGTGATCGATCCGACGGACGCCCAGCGGGTGTGGGTGAAGGCGGTCTCGAGGGCCGCCGGGAGGCGGGCAAAGGCATGGAACAGGGGGTCTTCGGTAATCCGCTTCCTCAGTTTCCGGACGTTCCGGCCCAGTTCCCCGATGATCTCGGCGGTCTTGTACGTGAAGGAAAACGCCCGGTCCGAGGCAGTCACAGGGGGACATGATGCCGCATCGTGTCCCCCTGTGACTGCCTCGGACCCCGTAATCGAGCCGTCTTTAAGATCCCCTGTGGCCATCCGCCGTTCCATCTCCTCGCCGAGCCCGTTTTCCCGAAGACCGGCCACGATACCGCCGAGGGTCCCGGCATCCGCCGCAACGAAGGAGATCTGTATCCCCGCCGAATCCCGGCCCCGAACCTCCAGACGGTCCAGACCGTTCAGCAGAAAGTTCATTTTCCGGTATTTCGGCAAGGCCTCCGGCGCCACGCCGGCCGAACGCTCCACCCCGGCCAGGCGGCGGATACGTCCGATGTTGTCGAGGATGTCCTTCTCTATCCCCCAGATGAGGTCCCGGAGCAGCACCAGGCCATGGTTGACCGCCTCCAGATCGGCCGTCGAAATCCGCCCCGCCTGCGCCTCCAGCAGCCTCTCCTCGTCCGCAAGAAATGCCCCCATTTTTTCGGAAAGGAGGGTCAGACGGTGCACCTCCTGGTCATCGTAGAAGATCCTCCCGAAGGCCTCCTCCCCTTTCATACGGAAAAGCTCCCGATCCATCGCTTCCTGGTTCGGGATTCCGCCCAGATACGCGGTTGACGGAATCGCGCCCTGGAGAAACGCGGGCAGATTCTTTTCCGCCGCCCGGGCAAAAAGGCTGGAGATGCCGCTCTGTGGAGTCCGCCCCGAAGGGTACGAGACGCGGCCTGCAACGCGAAGGGTCAGGATGCCGGCAAGGCCGCAGCAAAGGGTCACCGGATGATGGGGAAAGAGGATCAGCGCCGGCGCCTCAATCCGTCGCGGGTCGCGCCCGACATGGAGCTTGCAATCCATAAAAAAACGGACGATCTTCCGGCAAAATCTCACCGCAACGCGTTCAAAAGACACACGACTCCCCTTCCCGCCCAAGGGGACGTATTTGAAATCTGTCCCCGTTTGCGGCTGGTTTCCGTACAAACGATCCGCCATGGCCTCACACACGACAGGAGGGAACGAATGCAAGCGCCCGCTCCGCGACGGCAGTGACCACCCGCCGGAGCCAAAGCGTCCCGAGAGACGCGACATTCCGTTCCAGAGAACGGATCGCCCGGATATAATCGTTTCCCTGGGCCGCCCGGACGGCGACCAGCTTTGCGAGGAATTCGTCCCGTTCCTCCCGGCCGGCCTCGTCCCCCTGACGATCCGTCAGGCAAGCCTCCAACTCCGGCCACCGTTCCCGGAATTCCCGCTGCTGCCGGAGAATATCCCCGCGGGTCTTTTCCGGCAGAAACCTTTCACCGAGTTCCAGCGATTTCCCCATCTTTTCCGCCAGGTCCCTGAACCGCGCCAACCGCTCCGCCAGGACCGCCCCGATGACCTCTATCGCCCCGTGATAGAGCGCCTCCCCCATCTCCGGATCGCCCGGAAAGGAAAAACGCACACGGATGTACCACTGCCTCAATGCGGACAGATTTGCAAGATAGAGGATGTTGTTGGTGACCCTTCTGCGGATGTCGCCATAGAGACCCGGATGAAAGGTCTCCGCGGAGGCCGTTTGCCCCTCTTGCCGGAGCAGCTTCCCCCCCTCGGGGCAATCCCCCCGCCAAACGCTTCCCGCGGCGATCACCGTTCCGAAACCGATCCGGGCCGGTCCGACCAGTCCTCCCTGCCCCCCGAGAAAAATCGGGGGCTCCCTCAGCATCACGCCGCGGGGAACATCTCCCAGCAGCGAAGCCGTCGCTTTGTCCTGGTTGGGGGTGTAGTTGAAATGGATGAAGGAGCTCCCCACCTCGCTGTGGTCCTTACGGCCGGTCCCGCCGGCGATAAAGGCATCGCAGAAGTTGATCAGACTGCCCAGCGTGACAAAAGGAAAGAGGATGGTCTGTTTCAGGCCGACGGTATGGCTTCCGTTCGCCTCCTCCTCGAGAAGGCACCCCTCCCGGACCTGGGCGCCGGACCCCATGTTCACCCGATCCAGGAATACGGAAGAATTGAAAAAGCCCCCCTTGAGTTCCACCCCCCGGCCGAGCCGGCAATCCGCAACGGCAACCGGCGCTTCGCTGCCCAGTTTCACTCCCGATGATATCAGGGTTTTCGCCCCGGAGATCTTCGTCCCCGTGTACAAAACAACGCCGTTCGTTGAAATGCGTTCCGGATCGACCTCTTCGCCGACATCGACGGAAAAGGGATTCGGAATCCGAACGCCCCTGGCCAGAAGTTTTTCCACCGGTTCCGCAAGCTTCATATCCGGCACTGTTTCTCCTTCACTTGACGGATCCACTCCGCTGTCAGCGGACGGGGACATGATGCCGCATCGTGTCCCCGTTCATCCGGCCTTTCCATCATTCCGGATCGTGATTGATGCCCAGTTTTACCATCTTCTTCTGAAAGGTGTTCCGGTTGATCCCCAGATAGGCGGCGGCGCTCTTCACGTGATTGGACCGCCGGAGGGCGATCCGGACGAGACTCCTCTCCACCATCGCCATAACCTCCTCGTAGATCCGGTTTTTACCCGTTTCCGCCTTGCACAGGATGGTGGCAATGTCGTCCAGTTTCTTCTCCAGTATCTCTTCGGCCACGGCGGCCGGCGTCGACCGCCTCTCCCGCGCCACCGGATCAACGACGGTTTTCTGCTTGTTCAGAGCCATAAATCGATGGATTCCTTTCGCCAGATGGTTTTTTTATCGATATGATTTTTTCAAGCCATAAAGGGCAGCATCTTGATCAGGATGATGCCAGCCATGAACACGGCCGCGATCCAAGCGATTACGATATGGGCGCTTCCCAACGGTGGGCGTCCTGCCTGCAGACGAACCTCTTCCTCCGCCCTTGAAGGATCGACTCGGGAGACGATCCCCTCCGTGAGTTCGGAAAATCCCCCATAGGCGTTGGAGACGATGAAAAATCCCTTGACGGTTGTGAGCAGGATATAGACCTTCCTGTGGAGACTCAAGCCCCCGACATGGGTGATCTCTTCCCAGGAAACCCTCTTTTCTCTCCACAGCCTGCGGAGGACGATCCCCCCCTCATCCACCGTGACCCGGCGGAAAAAACATTCGAGGAAGAGATAACCGGAGGGAAAGAAAAAAAACGCAAATACAAGCCGTTCCGTCGTTGAACCCTGCGGCAGCAGTGAAATGACGAACAGAAAGAGGAGAAGAAAGGCATCGACGCCGAGCGGGATGAGAAACGCCCTTCTGATCCTGTAGACATGTTGCGACATATCTTCTCCGGGCGGGAACGAACCCGCTTTCAAACCGATTTTTATTTATGGTTCCCGTCTGACGAAGGCGCCGCTTTTGCCGCCCTCTTTGCGGATCAGCCGGATATCCGTGAGGACCATCTCCCGGTCGACCGCCTTGCACATGTCGTAGATGGTAAGCGCGGCGACGCCGACGGCCGTCATGGCCTCCATTTCGACGCCCGTTCTGCCGACCGTTTTGACCTTCGCCTCGATGACGACCTCGCCCGCCGCGGGATCGCACGCAAAGAGGACCTCAATCCCCGTGAGTTCCAGAGGATGGCACAGGGGAATGAACACACCGGTCCGCTTCGCCGCCATGATTCCCGCGATCCGGGCCGTGGCAAAGACATCCCCCTTGGGGATCCCCCCCTCCTGGATCATGGCAGCCGTCTCCGGACGCATCCGGATCGTCCCCCGGGCAATCGCCTGACGGAGTGTGGGCGCCTTGGCCGTGACATCCACCATGCGCAACTGACCTTTTTCATCGAGATGGGATAGTTCTTTCATGGCCTGCCATGTCGGGACCGGGTTGACTGCCAATCCGTAGGGAACTTAGCACAGCCATTTCTCCCAGTCAAGAAGATGCCTATATTTTTCTTGTTAAGGAGAGAAAAACAGGAGAGAAAAACTGCTTGCTCGAAAGATGCTTCTTGTTTAAGATCAACGTGTCATACAGTCCGAACCGGGTGCATCCGGCCGTTTATCAGATCATGCAGAAGGGGGTTATAGGAGGTATTCGCTTGATCGTCAAGGCCATCAGCAGTACCGTCATCGGCATTGATTCCTTTCCCGTCGCGGTCGAGGTCGATCTCGCCGCCGGACTTCCTCAGTTTTCGACGGTCGGCCTTCCCGACGTGGCCGTGCGGGAGAGCAAGGACCGGATCAAGGCCGCCGTCAAAAACTCCGGGTACCCCTTCCCCGTCCATCACGTCACCGTGAATCTGGCCCCCGCCGACATCAAAAAGGAGGGCACCGCCTTCGATCTTCCCATTGCCGTAGCGGTTCTGACCGCCCAGGGTCTTGTACCGGCCGGTCCGCTGGCCGACTATCTCCTTCTCGGCGAACTTTCGCTCGATGGGTCTGTGAAAGGAATTCACGGCGCCCTCTCCGCGGCCTTCGAGGCGAAGGCCCTTGGCATCCGGGGGATGATCGTCCCGCGGGAAAACGCCGCCGAGGCGGCACTGGTAGAGGGGATTGAGGTGATCCCGGTGGAACAGCTCTCCGAGGTGGTGGAGTTTCTCGGCGGCCGGACGGAGATCGCGCCGGTCCATGTCGATCTCGGGAATCTTTTCCGCCGGAGCCGGGATTATCCCTTCGATTTCAGCGATATCCGCGGCCAGGAGCAGGCCAAACGCGCCCTGGAGGTTGCCGCCGCCGGGGGGCACAACCTCCTGATGATCGGTCCTCCCGGATCCGGAAAGACCATGCTCGCCCAGCGGCTCGTGACGATCATCCCCGATCTCTCTCTCCCGGAGGCAATTGAAACCACGAAGATCTTCTCCGTCGCCGGCCTCCTGGACCGTAAGGAGGCGCTCCTGGGGACCCGGCCCTTCCGCGCCCCGCACCATACGATCTCCGACGCCGGCCTGGTCGGCGGCGGCCATATCCCGAGGCCGGGAGAGATCAGCCTCGCCCATCAGGGGGTCCTTTTTCTCGACGAGCTGCCGGAATTCCGGAAGAACACCCTCGAGGCGCTGCGCCAGCCGATGGAAGACGGCCGGGTCACGATCACCCGATCCTCTTTCACGGCCACTTATCCCGCCCGTTTCATGCTCGTTGCGGCGATGAATCCCTGCCCCTGCGGTTACTTCGGCGACCGGAGCCGCCCCTGCCGCTGCACGCCCCAGCAGATCCGCCAGTACCAGGGCCGGATCTCCGGCCCCCTTCTCGACCGGATCGACATCCATATCGAGGTTCCCTCCGTCCGCTACCGGGAACTGACGGCAAGGGAAACGGGCGAATCTTCCGCCGCCATCAAGGGCCGGATCGAACGGGCCCGCGATATTCAGAAAAATCGCTTCGCCGGAGACGAAACGCTGTTCAACGCCCGCATGACCGACCGCCAGGTCCGCGCCTCCTGTCCGCTCGACGAGGAGTCGCGGCAGCTCATCGAAATGGCCATCGACCGGCTGGGCCTGAGCGCCCGCGCCCACACCCGGATCCTGAAGGTCGCCCGGACCATCGCCG
>JAFGRP010000215.1 GCA_016935075.1 Deltaproteobacteria bacterium
AGGAAGGAGACGATCTCGTAGGTCCCCCGATAAGGGGCGTGGAAAAGCCGAAGGACCACGTTGCCCGTAGCGAGGAGCATGAGCGCGAGCACGGCCATGCCGCTCAAGACCAGCAGGATGCGGCCCAACAAACTGTCAATCTTATCAAGTGTGGTCATCATTTTTTATCGTGCTTGTTCTTCAGCTTTTCGATCTCCGCGATGATCTCCGCCCCGGGGATCCCCTGGGCGCTCACCTTTTTGATGTAGCCGTCGATCATCGGCTTCACGAGCTTCCGTATTTCCGTCTTGCCTACGGCGGGAAGCTGGATCACCTCGAGGTTGTACTTCTGTTTCGACCAGGCCAGCGACTCCGCCACGTGGTCGTCCACGTATTTGCCGGTCCATTCCGCCTGCTCGATGCGCATCCCGTCCATCGCCTTTTTCACGTCGGCCGGCAGCGCATTCCATTTGTCCCTGTTCATCACGACGGCAAAGGAGACCACAAAGAGGCTCGTATCCGTCGCGAAGGGACAGTAAGCAGCGTAGTTCATGTCCTTGAGGACCTCGAGCGACGAGACGACCCCTTTGACGATCCCCTTCTGGATCGCCTCCGGCCTTTCGGACTGGGGCATGGCAATCGGGATGCCGCCCAGGTTTTTGACGACCTCGGCGCCGGTTCCGGAAACAGCGAGCTCCATTCCCTTGAGGTCGTTCAGCGTACGGACGGGTTTACTCGTCATGAAATTCATCGGCGGGCAGGTAAACAGGGTCAGGATCTTCACCTTCTCGAACTCCTTCGGTTTGTACTTTTCGATCAGGTCATAGAGGACGAGGCTCGCCACGCGGGCGCTCGGAAGACCAAGCGGCAGGTCCACCGCTTCCGAGACAGGGAAGCGGCCCGGCTGGTAGCTCATCGCGAAGTTTCCGATGTCGGCCGATCCGGCGATGACGCCGTCGAAGATGTTCTTGGCCGGAAGCAGCGTCCCGCCTGGGAAGGTGTTGATCTTCACCTGGCCGTTGGTCCGCTTCTCGATCTCCTTGACCCACCGCTCCATCTGGACACAGGGGAAGGTCGAGGCCGGCGGGAAGTTCGCGTAGGTAAGCGTAACGGGCGCCGCTTTTGCAGGCGCCGGCGCAAGCGCGGCCGCAACGGCCAGACACAGGACCATCAGGACTGTCTTGAACAAAGCATCTGTTTTCATTTTTCTCCTCCTTTGTTTATGTTTATATCTTTTCAACAGCCTGCCAGGCGGAAACCCGCCAGGTTCGTCTCAAGCTTTCCGGCCGGCGAGATCCGCCGGAGGACCGCCTCGACCGTTGCCGCGTCGCAGAAAAGCCCTCCCTGACGGACGGCAAATCCGAGAAGCACCAGGTTCGCGATGACCGGCGTCCCCTGCTCCCTGGCGAGACTTGTCGCATCAATCGCTTCTCCGTCTCCATTCTTTTCCCGGTTGATGTAAATCAATCCCTGCGGTTTCAGGAATCCCCGGTGAACCTCCAGATTGCCCGCGTGGAGGAAGAGGCCGATGTCGGCCTGCCCCGACCGGATGAGCGGGCTCGTGAAGGGACCGACCTTCACATGGGAGATCACCGTCCCGCCGCGCATCGCCATCCCGTGCGTTTCCGAGGTCAGAACCTCCATCCCCTTTTCGATGGCCGCCTCCGCGAGGATCCGTGTTGCGAAAAGGACCCCCTGGCCGCCGATGCCGCTCACAACGATCTGTTGTTTCATGGCTTTTCCCCTTCCGCCCGGATGGCGCCCGCGGGGCAGACGTGCACGCAGACGCCGCAGCCGATGCAGCGGTCCTGATCGATCCCTGCCCGGTTTTCCTCTGTATCAAACAGGATGGCGGGACATTCAAATTTTTCGATGCAGGCCCGGCAACCGATACAGTCGTCCATGATGCTCATCGCGAATACGGCCTGAGCCCGGCGCGCCGCCCGGTTCACAATGCAGGGGTGCCCGGCGATGAGGACGGCGATATTTCCCTCCGGCGACCGGATGAAGCCGTCCGCCTCCTTGAGTGCAGCGGTGAAGGCCTCGACGTCGTAGGGGTCGATCTCCCGGAGGTGCCGGACGCCGCAGGCTCGGACAAGATCGGATATGAAGACCTTCCTTCCGGCGCTTCCGTCCGCCCGGATGCCGATTTGGGGGGTCGGCTGGTGGCCGGTCATGGCGGTTGTCGCGTTGTCGAGGATAACGACGATGAAGCGCGCCCCTTGGATGACGGCGTTGATCAGGCCCGGGATCCCCGCATGGAAGAAGGTGGAATCCCCGATCGTGACGACGATCGTCGGAAAATCGGCTCCGGCGGCGGCGTAGGCATGGTAGAAACCCGCCCCCTGGCTGATGCAGGCGCCCATGCAGTGGCAGGTATCCACCGCGCCGAAGTTCATTCCCAGCGTGTAGCACCCGATGTCGCTGGGGAAAATACCTGCGGGAAAGGTCTCGCGGATTGCATAGAAGGCCGCCCGGTGGCCGCACCCCGCGCAGAGCGACGGGCGAATCCCTTTCTTCGCCGCGGGCGCAAGCGAAACGGCGGGAAGACCGAGGAATTTCCGAAAGATTTCCTCGATGACGTCGGGCGTGAGTTCCCCCTGGCGGGGAACATCACCGGAGTTCCGGCCGCTGATTCCGCCGTCGGCGAATTGCATCTCAATCACGCTGTCCGTCTCTTCCAGGACGAGGACTTTCTCATAGCGTCCCCGGATTTCCTCGATGAACGGTTGGTGGAGCGGATAGGCAAGGCGGACCTGGTAGAGGTCGATCTTGCCCTCCGTCCCCAGGTTGTCAAGCAGTTCGCGGGCGTGGGCGAAAGAAACGCCGGAGGCGACGATACAGGTCCGGGGACGTGAGCGGTCGCCGGCAAAGAGCATCGGGGCGAAGGCCGGCTCCCCGGCAATCCGGTCCAGTTTTTCATTCAGAAGACGGTGGAGTCCGGTGAGGAACTGCGGCGTGGCCACCCACCGGCCGGGGTTTTTTTCAAAATTCGCCTTCTGCTGCCGGGGTGAGGGGGTATGGCAGGAAACGTTCTGGCGGGCGTGGCAGACGCGCGTCGTCGGCCGGAGGATGACCGGAATCTCATACTTCTCCGAGAGGGCGAAGGCCTCGGTCACCATCTCCCGCGCTTCCCTGGGCGAGGAGGGATCGAAGACCGGCGCCTTGGCGAAGAGGCCGAACAGCCGGCTGTCCTGCTCCGTCTGCGAGCTTTGCGGCCCCGGGTCGTCCGCAGCAATCAGGATGAACCCGCCCTTGACGCCGAGGTAGGCCGCGCGGGTGAAGGGATCGGCCGCGACGTTCAACCCCACCTGCTTCATCGCCACCGCGGAGCGCCGCCCCGCCATGCTGTTGGCAAGCGCCGTCTCGCAGGCAACCTTCTCGTTGACCGACCACTCCGCGTGGAGCGCTGTGCCGGTCTCCTTCGAAAAGGCGACGACCGAAGAGAGGATCTCCGAGGCGGGCGTCCCCGGATAGGCGGCGGCCAGCGTGCACCCCTCCTCGACGAGGCCGCGGCCGATCGCCTCGTTGCCCATCAGGATCCTCTGTTCCGTTTTGTCCATTGTGTCGTTTCCCCTTTTCCTCTTCCGTTTTACTCACAACAAAAAAAGCCAGGGGCTGTGCGCCCATGGCCTTGGATTCCGTTATCAAATGTCTTAAATTCCTATTTGCCGCAGACCCGCACGCCCCGTGCCCTATGTGAGCTGCGCCACCACCAGAGTTTCACCCGCGGGATCTGCAAGTCCATAAAACTTCCCTTCATTGTTTATATACCCGAACCGAAAAAAGAATGCAAGTTTTTTTTGAAATTTTAAAAAAACCTTGACAACCACATTCATCCTTGGTAGCGAGTCCGGTCAAAGGGGAGTAGCTGAACAGCGCTATCGCCAACACGGCCTTGTGCCCGGTGCCGCTGGTCAGATTCAAACAGACAGGCGGGACCTTGATCACGGCAGGTCCAGGGGCAAGATTCTTCAGAGCCTGTCGGTCGACATCGAAAAAGACAAGCGAGACCTTGACCGAGGAAGCAGCCTCTCAAAGGTCTTTTTTTTAGCCTGCAATGGACGCCTGATCCAATTGACGAGGCGCCTGCGGGCGTCTTGAAACGGCAACATGCTTGGATGGACCGTTCAGATGACAACCGATAGAGGAGGAGGAAACCCCCATGATGGATGGACAATGCCATTTCAAAAAGATTGACGATCTCGTCGGCGAACTGCGTACCCATGTCGAACAAGGTCTCAGCAGCCAGGAGGCGAATGACCGCCTGCAAACGCATGGTCCCAATGAACTCACCGAAAAGCCCCGGCCGGGGTTCCTCAAACTGCTCCTCGACCAGTTCAACAACTTTCTGGTCATCATCCTGATCGTCGCCGCGGTGATCACGCTTTTTCTGGGCGAATATATCGACGCCATCGCCATCACCATCATCGTCGCCCTCAATGCCGTGGTCGGCGTTGTCCAGGAATCGAAGGCCGAAAAGGCGATCGCCGCCCTCAAGAAGATGGCCGCCCCGAATGTCCAGGTCGTCCGCAACGGCGAGCAGCAGACGATTCCCGCCCGGGAACTCGTCGTCGGCGACATTGTCGTTCTGGAGGCGGGCAACTATGTCCCCGCCGACATGCGCCTGGTCGAGAGCGTCAACCTCAAGATCGAAGAGGCCTCACTGACGGGAGAATCGGTGCCCGTTGAGAAGAACGCGGCGGTGGTCCTGGACCGGGACATCCCTCTGGGCGACCGGAAAAATACCGTCTTCATGAGCACCCTGATCACTTACGGGCGGGGGAAGGGTCTCGTGACGGGGACCGGCATGCACACGCAGATCGGCCTGATCGCCGAGATGCTCCAGTCCTACGAGGACGAGGCCACTCCCCTCCAGCAGAAGCTGGAGCATTTGGGCAAGATCCTCGGCACGATCTGCCTGGCCATCTGCGGCGTCGTCTTCATCTACGGTCTGTTCCGGGACACGCATCTGGCGAACGTCTTCGATATCGGCGTCCTTCATTACCTGACCACCGAGAAGGCCGACATCATCAACCTTTTCATGGTCGCCGTGAGCCTGGCCATCGCCGCCGTCCCGGAGGGGCTGCCGGCGATCGTGACCATCTGCCTGGCCCTCGGGATGCAGCAGATGATCAAGAGAAACGCACTGATCCGCAAGCTTCCCGCCGTGGAAACCCTCGGCTGCACCACGGTGATCTGTTCCGACAAGACGGGAACGCTCACCCAGAACAAGATGACCGTTCTCCAGGGATGGGCGGGGAACAAGCGTTTTCGGGTGAGCGGTGAGGGGTATGACCCGAACGGGTCGTTCACACTGGACGGCCAACCCCTGGATCCCGCGGCGGATCCGGATGTCGCGGTGCTGCTGCAGGGCGGCCTGTTGTGCAACGATGCAATGCTCGAACAGAAAGAGGACGATTCCGGCGCCAAACGCTGGCGGATCATCGGTGACCCGACGGAAGGGGCGATGATCGTCGCGGGGGGCAAGGGCGGCTTCTGGCGCAAGGAACTGGAGAAGGTTTTGCCGCGCGTGGAAGAGATCCCGTTCGATTCGGACCGCAAAAGGATGACGACCATCCACGAAAAAAAGCAGTCCGATTACGGAAAGGCGTCGGGTTTTGATTTTCCGCCCATTATCGCCTTTGTCAAGGGGGCGCCGGACGTGGTGCTGGACCTCTGCGGCAGATTCCTGAAAGACGGCAAACCTGTCGACCTGACGGAAGGGCAGCGCCGGGAGATCCTCGATCAGAACCATTCGCTGGCCAGCAGCGCCCTGCGGGTTCTGGGGGTTGCCTACCGCCCCCTGTCCGAGGTGCCTGCAAACTGTATTTGTGATGAGATTGAAAAGGATCTGACCTTCATCGGCCTGATGGGGATGATCGATCCGCCGCGTCCGGAGGTGATCGAGGCGGTGAAGCTGGCCGCGGGCGCGGGATTGAAGAGCGTCATGGTGACCGGTGATTACCGGGACACCGCCGAGGCGATTGCCGGCGAGATCGGCCTTTTGACCCCCGGCGGCCTGGTCTTCACCGGGGCGGAACTGGATCGGATGAGCGACGAGGAGCTGGCGGCCCGGGCGGACCGGGTGGATGTCTGCTGCCGCGTCTCGCCGGCGCACAAAACCAAGATCGTCGACGCCCTCAAGGCGCGCGGCCATATCGTGGCGATGACCGGCGACGGCGTGAACGACGCACCGGCCCTCAAGCGGGCGAACATCGGCGTGGCGATGGGAATCACCGGCACCGACGTCTCGAAAGAGTCGGCGGACATGGTCCTGACGGATGACAACTTCGCCAGCATCGTTTCGGCGATCGAACAGGGAAGGATCATCTATGCCAACATCCGCAAGTTCGTCTACTTCCTGCTGGCCTGCAACGTCGGCGAGATCCTGATCGTCTTCGGTGCAATGCTGATGGGGTTCCCTATCCCGCTGAAGCCCATCCAGTTGCTCTACCTGAACCTGGTCTCCGACGGGGCGCCGGCCCTGGCGCTGGGGATGGAAAAAGGCGAGCCGGACATCATGAAGACCCCCCCCCGGCCCCCGAAGGAACCGGTAATCAACCGCGACATGGCCATCGGCATCTCCGTGGTGGCCGTCGTCGACGCCATCGCCATCCTGACGGTCTTCTACCTGGCCATGCATCGCTTCCCCGGAGATTTTGACCACACCCGAACCATTGCCTTCGTGACCCTCTGCACCTCGGAATTGCTCCGGGCCTTCACTGCCCGTTCGGAGCACCACAGCGTATTTTCGATCGGCGTTTTCTCCAACCGCTGGATGGTCTGGGCCGCAGGCGGCTCTTTCGTGCTGGTGCTTTTGACGGTCTATGTGCCTTTCCTGCGGCCCTTCTTCGACACGGTGGCCTTGGGCTGGGACGAGTGGTTATTCATGGCGCCGTTCTTCTTTGCCGCGCCGGTGGCGATGGAACTGGTCAAGGTCTATTTGCGGATCACCCGGAAAAATATACCGGCGGCACAACAGTAATTATGGCCGGCAGCCGATAAACCGGTCTAAGTGTTCTAAAAAAATCCCTCCCCGCTGAATGCGAAAACTGGGGAGGGATTTTTTAGATGGGAGAACCCCTTTGCCGGGTGCAGGGGTTTCCGCATCGTTGTGTTTGGATTCTCAGTGATTTACGTCCGGTGGTCGAAGACACGCTTCGCCTTGCGTTCCGTCCGGGGCAGGGATTGGTAATCGACGATCTCGACCTTGCCGCTGACCAGCGTCTCCTTGCGGACCGCGCGCTCGATCCTCGCGGCAAGTGCGACGTCCTCTTCCGGCCTTCCCGCATCCTCCCGCTCCACCTTGATCAACATATAGTCCTTGCCGTCCTCGTAATGGTCGAGGTGGATCTGGAATTCGCTCCCGATCTCCTTCTCGCGGGAGAGGATCTCGTCGATGTGGCTGGGATAGATGTTGACCCCGCGGACGATGAACATGTCGTCGGAGCGGCCGACGATCCGGTCGTGGCGGGGAAGGGGCGAGCCGCAGGGGCACGCTCCGGGAATCGCCCGCGTGAGGTCCCGTGAGCGGTAGCGGATCAGCGGGGCGCCCTCCTTCCGGAGCGTCGTGTAGACCATCTCGCCCACCTCGCCCTCGGCGACCGGTTCCAGCGTATCCGGGTCGAGGATTTCCAGGATGTAGTAGTCCGCCCAGTAATGGATTCCCGTGTGAAAGGTGCAGTCGAGACCGGTGCCCGGCCCGTAGACCTCCGTGAGGCCGGGGATGTCGAAGACATGGTCGGCCCCGGTCAGGGCCTTTACCTTGGCGCGCATCGCATCACTCGACCGCTCGGCGCCGAAGATCACCTTCTTGACGTGGATTTTATCACACAGGCCGCGCTTGTCGATCTCCTCGGCCAGCAGCAGCGCCATCGAGGCGGTGCAGCACAGAACCGTGGTCTCAAAATCGATGAGGAACTGGAGCTGGAGGTCGATATTCCCGGGACCCGCCGGGATCGCGAGTGCCCCGAACCGCTCGCAGCCAAGCTGGAATCCCACGCCTGCCGTCCAGACGCCGTAGCCGACGCAGATCTGGACCCGGTCATCACGGGAAAGTCCTGCCGTTTCATAGCAGCGGGCGAACATGTCCGCCCAGTCGTCGATATCCTTGGCTGTGTAGACGAGGACCTTTCGTTTTCCCGTTGTTCCCGTGGAGGCGTGGAGACGGACGATCTGCGTCATCGGAACGGAGAGGAGCGGCCAGGGGTAGTGCTCCCGGAGGTCCCGGGCGGTGACGAAGGGGAGGCGCTTGAGATCGTCAAGGCCTTGGATCCGATCCGGTGTGACACCGGCCTCAGACAGCCTTTTGCGGTAGAAGGACGATCCCTCCCAGGCGTGGCGGACCGTCCATTGCAGGCCGGCCAGTTGGATGGCGGCCAGTTCCTCCTTCGTCCTGAATGCGGGCAGAAAACTTCGGTTCATGGCATCTCCTTTCGGGGATTTCCGCTATCACATCCGGCACGCAATTTCAACCCTGACGACTTCGGATACCCTTTACGGATATCCCCATTGAAACTCCATGTCTTTTTCGTCTGGCCGGCCTTCGACTCCCTGCGCCTCTCCCTCTTCAAGGTCGCCCCGTTCGGAGACAAGGAGATCTTTGTGGGGATCGACAATTTCATCGATCTGCTGACCGCCACTCCCAAATAATTCGTCCAATGATTTTCGTTTGACAGACAATATGTTTTATGTCAGTTTCCTGCGCAATCGGAAAAATGAAATTCGCGGTGATTAGGAGCAGAGCCCGTGAGCCCTGTCCTGTGGACGGGGATGAGAGGCAATACATTGAACCTCCCGCGATGAAGGGAAACGCCCCATCTCGCACCCATTGAAACTTCTGAATGAGCATGTCCACTGTTTCTGTGCTGTTGATTGCGGTCGCTCTCGCGATGGATTCATTCGCGGTGTCTATCTCCAGCGGCATTGCGATCTCACGGGTGCGGATCCGGCATGCGCTGCTGATCGCGTCGTTCTTCGGCCTGTTCCAAGGCCTCATGCCCTTTGCCGGGTGGCATGCCGGACAGGGATTGAAGCATATGATTGCCGACTGGGATCATTGGATCGCCTTCCTTCTGCTTCTTGCGGTCGGAGTGAAGATGATCTATGACGCCTCCCGGACCAGGGGTTCGGAGAAAAAGCTTGATCCGCTGAACATCGGCACGCTGTTCGTCCTGGCTCTTGCGACGAGTATTGACGCCCTTGCCGTTGGGATTGCGCTGTCGTTTTCCGATGTCGGCATCATACTTGCCGTAATCGCCATTGGCGCTGTCACCTTCATCATGTCGTTCTTCGGAACATACGTCGGGGCGATGTTCGGGCATCTTCTGGAAGAAAAGATCGAGGTGGCCGCGGGGATCCTGTTGATCGGCATCGGCTTCAAGATTCTGCTTCAGCACACGCTCTGGTAGAGGGTTTGAACCATCCATGAAACGAATCATGGTTCAGCTTTACGAAATCCAGGACCCGCACGAGGCGGAGAAACTGATCGCGTTGGGGCTGGATCGCATCGGCAGTGTGATCCTCTCGCCGGAGTCTTGGAAGGTTCCCGCCGTGCGGGATGTCGTCCAGCTCGTCCGTGGATCGGGGACAAAGAGCAGCCTGATCCCGCTGCTGGAGCGGGAGGATGACATCCTCCGCGCCATGGATTACTACCAGCCCGACTTCGTCCATTTCTGCGAGCTGATCCCCCCGACACCCGATGACCGCGGGAGGCGTGAAACCCTCTGTGCGGAACTCACCCGGATCCAGCAGCGGGTAAAAAAAGAATTCCCCCCGGTCGGGATCACCCGCTCCATCCCGATTCCCGAACCGGGCATGGCCGATCCCGCCCCCATCCGGGAGACCATCCTCGAAATTGCCCACACGATGGAAGGGACAAGCGACTTCTTCATGACCGACACCTTCCGGGGATACGCAAAGCAAAACGCCGACCAGCCGGTAGCGGGGTACGTCGGCATCACCGGAGAGGTCTGCGACTGGGATCTCGCCGCCGCACTCGCCAAGGCGAGCCGCATCCCCGTGATCCTCGCCGGGGGCGTCTCCCCGGAGAACGTCTTCGATGCCGTCGGCCGCGTGAGGCCGGCGGGGATCGACAGCTGCACGCAGACCAATGCCAGGGACAACCGGGGGCGGCCGATCCGCTTCCGCAAGGACCTCGACCGCGTCCGCCGTCTCCTGGACGAGGTCCGCCGGGCCGAAGAGATATATTCCAATTTGCGGCCCTCTGCCCTATAATGTACCAGCAATAAAATAAGGAATGGAGACGATGCGGAAGGCAAACCGGGAGATTCAGGACAAGGCGGCGATCCGGGCGATCATGGAGGAGGCGCTTGTCTGCCGGATCGGGCTTTCCGACGACGGGATGCCCTACGTCGTGCCGATGAACTTCGGCCTCGGGGAGGGCTGTCTCTACATCCACTGCGCAACGGAGGGACGAAAACTCGACATCCTCCGGCGGAACGACAGGGTCTGCTTCGAGATGGACCTGCTACAGGGAATCAGGCAGGGGCAGGAGGCGTGCGGATGGGGTGCGCGTTACGAAAGCGTCATCGGCTTCGGCCGGGCGGTTTTCGTGGATGGCACCGCCGAAAAGAAAGCCGCCCTCGACCGGATCATGGAGCACTACGGGGCAAAAGGCCCCTTCTCCTACCCGGACGAAACACTGGCCCGGACGGCGATTATCCGGATCGACATCGAAAGCCTGACCGGCAAGCGCCGCGAATAACGCCTCGACGGATGACCCTCCCTGAAAAACGCCGTCGCGAGGATCGATGCGGAATGAGGTCGACGCCGGCGCCGACCAGCGGCGCCTCCCCGTCTTTACATGTAAAAAACGGCGGGCGTTCTCCCATTGACGCCGGCCACCTGATTTTATATAATACAAAATATCCCTGGGCATAATCAAGAAAAAAGCCGCGGCAAATGCAATCTTTTCGTACATCTGCCGCGGCTATTAACCCGTATGGAAAGCATTTATTCTTTCTGTCTGCCGTTGATCATGGTTCTCTGATAGCTATAGAGCCACATTGTGCCGTGTGCTTTATATTCGTTCCGGGTACGTATGCCCCATTCCACTGCCTCAAAAAGAACCCTTGCCGCATCAAGCATCTTCTTCAGAAAACTCTTTCCTTTTTTTACGGCTAATACCTGAATCTTATGTTCTGTTGCCATTTCTGTTGCCATTTCTGCTGCCATTTCTGCTGCCATTTCTTAATACCTTTCTTCCTTTCTTAATCTTTAATTGCCTTAGCTGGCCTTCTGCCAGCTAAGTTAATTTTTTTTTATATATGTTTATCAATTAATTGTCAAATACAATTTTCTGGCCTCCTGATCTCAATGGATAAAACCACGTGACCTCCGGAAAAGCCGGAGGTCACGTGGTTAGCCGCGCCAATGCAATCCTTCTTGGCACATCGTTTTTTGCGAACGCTGCTCGATCTCAAATCTATGCCGTCGCGAGAAAATAATGATTAGAACACCGGCAGTCGATTCGATCATTCAACTCGCCTCCGTGATGAACCAAGTCGATTATTTTAATGAGTAAAGCAGGAAGGCATCCGAGGAGTATTCGGGATCGCCGTAAAGAGTGTATTCATAGGGACACGATGCGACATCACGTTCCCATTGGGCGTGAGCTTTTGGCGGCGGTCCTGATTTTGCCAGCCATAGTCCCCGATGATTGAGGATATCCCGGATCACCAACGGACCATCTTTGATGTTTCATCATCGGGATCATTTCTGCCGGATGCGGAGATTGGAAAAATACGCAGCCGTTCCGTCGTCCACCCACAATCCGATCTTGCCCGTAGAGTTCCCGAATCTGAGATCACCGACCGTCAGCGCCGGCTCCTTCTCGTCGTTGATGAACGCCTTCAGCTCGCTTCCCGAGATTTCAAGACGTAAGTGGATCCACATGCCGGGGGCGATGTTGGCCCCCTTTTCATACTTGCCGGGAAATTCCTTCCGACTGACCGGCCAGTGGAAGTCGGGATGGGCCGTGTATTGAATGGCGCGTGAAATGATCGGCTCGGGCGGGGTGGGCTGCGTTAAACGACCGTTTTTCATACGCAGATACACCGCCTCGTAAGTGCTTCTATCCGCCGGGATATGAAATGCGACTCCGACGAATGCCCGTGCACTGGGAGTCCCCTTTCCGTTCAATTCCCCGGCGATATCCACCTCGATGATCCCGTTTTTGAAATCGGCCGGCAGGATGGCGAATGCCGGAAAGTTGCTGCCCTGGCCCTTCAGTATCTGCCGCTGGATCTCATCGGTCAGCTCAATCTTGAGTGCGTCGCGGCCCTGGTAGGTCTCCGCCTGTGCAGTCACGTTGTGCAGAGTCACATCATTGGGCGATCTCAGTTTGAACTCGGCAGCGCCGGCGCCGGCGGCCAGAAAGACCAGCAGACCCACAAGGATTGTCGGGATAACATTTTTTGTCTTCATAGATTCTCCTTTCTTTTTTTCTCGAGAGGCAACGATCAGCCAATCCTCCCTTCTGGCTATCAATATGTGATCGGTCGAATCATTAGAAGGGATAATGTTAATCAGATCTGGCACTATTCTCAGATGCGTTTAAATGGTGATCAACCGCAGGAAGAAAGAAGCAGAGGGATAACGAGGTCATAAAATGGGGGGTCTTCTGTATAATGGTCTTCCGTAGTGTTGCTGCATCATGGTGGGGATTCATTCTGTGGACAAAATATTCCGATATTTGCTTCGGATCTGTTCACGAAAGGCGGTTGGACTCAGCCCGGTTGCCTTTTTGAAGAAGCGGCCGAAGTATGAAGGGTCCTCGAAGTTCAGCCGGTATCCCACCTCGGCAGCCGTAAGATCCGTATGGGCGAGCAGGCGTTTCGCTTCCAGTGCGATTTCCCGCCTGATGATCTGTCCCGGCGATTGACCGGTCAACGCCTTGATCGTGTTACTCAGATGTCCCATGCTGACATTCAATGCTGCCGCACAGGTTTCCAATGTCATCTGCTGGGTGCAATGGGTAGACACGAGATGTTTGAATTTTCGGACGAAAGAGGCCCCCTTCGCCGAATTTTGTCCGGGGTACTGTGCCGAATACAGTCGCTGGATATTCACCATCAGGATATAGAGATGGGCGCGCAGAACCGGAATGCGATCCGGCGCGCCGGCTTGATACTCTTCTTCGATGGCCGACATATAAGATCTGATCCTCGCGGCGTCCTGGGGATTCAAATGCAAGACAGGTTTTTCACCGACGGTGTGGAAAAAGGACAGTTCATAGATATTTTCGGAGAAGGAACCCGGATACAACAAGAACTCTTCCATGAAAACAAGAACAAATCCTTGCAACGGCTGGGTGAATCGTCCGAAGTGGACCTGGCCGGGGGAAATGAAATACAGTGTGTCGGACGACAGGGCATAAGGGGAAAAGTCGATGACATGCTGTCCCTTTCCTCCCGTGACATACTGGATCGCATAGAATTCATGCCGGTGAGGCAAGTCATCCTGCGTCTTGGACCCCGGCTCACCCAATGCCACGATGGCGAAGGGAGCCGGGGTTTCCGTCTCGGGAAATCCATGAATGGGCAAAACTCGCGATGTCTTCATTTCCGTGCCGGAATATTATTGCATCATGTGAATCGGCGTGCGCTCTGTCTATATTTTGATCTCATAAGCCCCGGACTTATCCACTCTTGAATTCCTATGCGATGGGGACGGGGGGCGGCTCCTTCTCTCCTCCCTGAAGATAGCGCCGGATCTTTCCCCGGATCGAATCCGGGAGTTTGATCCCGACGGCGCTCAACCTCGCCTCATATTTGCTGAAGGAGCTGACGTGCTGGGAGGTGGTCACGAAGATTTTGAAATAGGAACGGATGCTCCCTTCCAGCTCCTTACGGTAAGCCATGTCCTCGTTGAGAAGGTCTTCAATCGGTGCAATGACCCGGTAGTGGATCGGACGGCAGAGCGACCGGTAGGCGACGAACCGCTGGGTCACCTCGCACTCGTAATTCTTCTCCCGGATGCTCTTCTCCACCCGGTTGAGGTCGATGCAATCCAGGATTTCCGCCTTGAACCGATTCCCGAGGATCTCCCGGATCATCTTCTCCGTCTGCCGGTAACGTTCACACTGGGAAAAGTTATCGGCGCAGCCCGGGTCGCAGCGGAGGTAGAGGATCATGTCGATGTCCGAGTCCTCTTCGGACATGCCCACATTCACCGAGCCCACCACATCCATCGCGATATCGTCCAGGATCTTCTCTTCCATCAGAAGCGCCGCCTGTTCGAGCTTGTCGAGGCGTTCCTCCGTCTCCTGGGTCTGGAACATCCTGTAAAACTCCTTGATCTCGTTGTAGAGCTGAATCTCGGGGATGTGGGAGTACCTCAGGATCTTCGTGTCGAAGTTCTCGCGCCTCAGGAGGGCCTGATAGCGCTCTCGATCGATGATCTCCTCCACCCATCGGCCGTCCTGCAAAGAGTAATCGGCGATGTCATGGATCCGGTGCTCGACCAGCTTCTTCATGGTCACCTTGACGACCTGCCGCCCCTCGATTTCAATCACATAGAAGAACCCGCCCTCGAAGACCTCTGCGGTGATGTCCGTGACCTCGCCGAAATTGGACGGATTCAGAAAAATCGCGTTTCCCGAGGACTGAAAGCCGCAGGAAGCATGGATGTGGCCCGAGAGTGCCAGCAGAACGGGGTTGTTGTCGCAGAATGTGCGGAGCGCGGGGGAACCGGAGGGTCCGGTCGAGGGGACGCCGTCGTGGATGCCGTAGGGGGGCTGGTGGGTCACGATGATGTCCGGCTTGACCGCCTTGAAGAAGCGGTACATCTCATTGTGTTTGCTGTCCACCCCGATCCCCGCCCGGTACTTGACGATGTAGCGTTCGGGGATCCCGCCCGTCCAGACATCCGCCCCGCCGTAGCCCGCGATCCGGAGCTCTTCGAGCTGGTACCAGTGAAGGTGGAGGTCCTGTTCGTGGAGGGAGGTGTAGCGAAGGTCCATGTCGTAATTTCCGGGGAGGCAGAAGATCCGGGAATTCGGCTTCAGGGAGATGATGTTTTCGAGGACCTTGTACTTCTGCTGCATGACCCGCCGGGCGCGGATCGTGTACTCCTGGTAGATCGTCCCCTGTCGCTGCATCTCTTCCGGGATGTCCGGGACTTCGAGAAGCTCGTCGACAAAATCCTCAATGACCGTCTCCGTCTTTCCCATCCGTCCGCGCAACCCGTGGAAAAAGGTCTGGATGTCGTGGTAGCGGATGGCCGTCTCCATGCTGTAAAAGGGGATGTCGATCAGATCGCCGGAGACAATATAAGCGTCAGCGACGGTCTCGTACAGGAGGGTTTTGACCTTTTCGATGGCGCCGTGGATGTCGGCCGCATAGATGAGCTTCATGGGTTATATTACCGCCGGTCAGGGACGATTTCAATCCAGTAGTCGTCCGGATCGTGGATGAAGTAGATCCCCATTTTTTCGTTTTCATAACAGATGCATCCCATCTTCCCGTGCAGGGCGTGGGCGGCGGCGAAATCGTCCACGGCGAGCGCCAGGTGGAATTCGTTGTCGCCGAGGTTATAGGGTTCCTTCCGGTCCCTAAGCCAGGTCAGCTCCAGTTGATGGCCGGTCTCGCCGTCGCCGAGGAAGACGAGGATGAAGCTTCCGTCGGCGGCCTCCTTTCTCCGCACCTCTTTGAGCTGGAGGGCCTCCCGGTAGAAGCGGACGCTTTTCTCCAGGTCGAGTACGTTGAAATTGTTGTGGGCAAAGCGGAATTTCATGGCATTTCTCCTTTTCAGCATTGGACCGTCTCATTTATTCTACCCATTAAAAAGCAATATTCAAGCCTGTTTTATGGGTGCGACGGTACGGGCGATCCGGCGGTCCGCACTGGAAAAGGGCAACGCTTCCGATTCGCCGGCGTCGGCCCAACGCCACTGTTGGCCGGCGGGGGATCCCTCCAACAGGGTGCAGGAAAAGGCGGTGAGCGTAATCCGGAAATGGGTATAGGCGTGTTTCACCGAGGCGAGCGCCGATCCGACGCCGATTCCGATGCCCAATTCGTCCCGGACGATCCGTTTGAGGCCTTCTTCCCGAACTTCCCGGGGATTCAGTATCCCTCCGGGAAATTTCCAGAGCGACCCGAGGAGACCGCGGGCCGGCCGCTGAACGATGAGAATCCGCCCCTTTCTATCGCGGATGACCGCGGCAACGACCTCCCGATGGGGGACGGTTTTTTTCTTTCCCCGGACGGGCAGGCGATGTGCGAGGTCCTGCGCCCGGCAGTCGCCTCGGAGAGGGCAGTCGGGGCAGGATGGGGATTTCGACGTGCACCGGACCGCCCCCAATTCCATGAGGGCCTGGTTGAAACGGCCGGGATCCCGCTTCGGGACCAGGGTTTGGACCAGCGCTTCGATCCGTTCCCGGGTTTCACCGTCATCGACCGATTCCCTGATTCGAAACAGACGGCTGATCACGCGGCGGACATTGCCGTCTACGGCGGGAACGGCCCGGCCGAAGGCAATGCTGAGAATCGCCCCCGCCGTGTACCGCCCGATCCCCGGAAGCCGCATAAGCTCCTCCCGGCTGTCGGGAATCCGTCCCCCGTGCTGCCCCGCAATTTCTCCAGCGGCTTTATGGAGGTTCCCCACCCGGGCATAGTAGCCTAAATTTTCCCAAGTTTTAAGGATTTCGCCGAGCGGGGCGTGCGCCAGCGTTTGAACGGTCGGGAATCTTTCGAGAAACCGCATATAATAGGGAACGACCGTCTTCACCTGTGTCTGCTGGAGCATGATCTCGGAGATCCAAATCGCATAGGGATCCCGTGTCTCCCGCCAGGGAAGGCGGCGCCGGTGCCCCTCGTACCATCCGAGAAGCTTCCGGCGGATCCGCTTCGGATCGGGAAAAATCTCTTGTGCCTTCAATATCCGCTCTCCTCACAAATGCACTTCCCAAAACCCGCCGGATCTGATCGTCTCCGTTTCAGGTAGAAACCATTTCAGGACAGGTTCTACAACGAACGGAAAATGATTTCAAAAAAAAGGTTCAAGTTCATATGATTCCAAGACCTTACACCACGCGGCTTTTGACGGAACTGACCGGTTACAGATTATTATCGATGATATGACTATTATTATTTTGACATATATTGTGAAATGTATAGATATATATACACGATCTTTATCAAAACGGTTTCGTTAAATCTTTATGGCGAATTTCAGGAGGACGATATGATTACAGGAATTCTGAAAGAGATCAAGATCGAGGAAAACCGTGTCTCCATGACGCCGGCCGGCGTCGAGGTGATAAAGGACCATGGTCATACGGTCCTCGTCGAGAAAAACGCGGGGGCAGGAAGCGGCTTCGAAGACAAGGCCTATGCCTCCGCCGGCGCCCGGATCGTTAAAACCGCAAAGGAAGTTTATGACCGCTCCGACATGGTGATGCATGTCAAGGAGCCGATGCCTTCCGAATACGACATGATCCGGAAGGATCAGATCGTCTTCACCTATTTCCATCTCGCCGCGAATGAGGTGCTGACGAAGGCAATGATCAAGACGCAATCCATCGACATCGCCTATGAGACGATCCAGAAAGCGGACGGATCGCTGCCCCTGCTCATCCCCATGAGCGAGGTCGCGGGCCGGATGGCGATCCAGGAGGGGGCGAAGTACCTGGAGATGGAATACGGCGGAGAGGGGGTTCTCCTCGGCGGCGTTCCCGGCGTGGATCCGGCGACGGTCCTGGTCATCGGCGCGGGGACGGTCGGCACCCAGGCTGCAAAGATGGCGTGCGGGCTCGGGGCCAAGGTGTATGTGGTCGATTCCTGCCTGTCGAGACTCCGTTATCTTAATGACGTGATGCCGCAGAACTGCTTTACGCTGCTCTCCTCCCCGGCGACGATCCGCAGGCTGATCCGGGAGGCGGATCTCGTCATCGGCTCCGTCCTCATTCCCGGGGCGAAGACCCCCAAGCTCGTCACGCGTGACATGCTCAAGACCATGAAGAAAGGTGCCGTCATGGTGGATGTGGCCATCGATCAGGGCGGCTGTTTTGAAACCTCCAGGATCACGACGCACAAGGATCCGATCTACACGATCGACGGCATCATCCATTACAGTGTCGGAAACATGCCGGGCGCCGTGGCGAAAACCTCCACGCTGGCCCTGACCAATGCCACCCTCCCGTACGCGGTCGAGATTGCGGACCGGGGCTGGAAAAAGGCGATGAAGGAAAATCCTGAAATCAAAAAGGGCGCCAATGTGATCCGGGGGCGGATCACCTTCAAGGGCGTGGCCGATGCCTTCGGCATGAAACTCACGCCGGTAGACAAGCTTCTGTAGCTTTGATCAGCTGAAGCCCCGCGCCGGTTCCCGGACTTTTGGGAATCGGCTCGTTCAAGCCCGCAAAAAGGCCGGCCACCCCCGAGGGCAACCGGCCTATCCGGTTTTGCTATCCGAACGGCGACTACTTCTTTTTCAGGAGATGGATGCTCCTGGGAATTTCGACCTCGACCTTGTCGGCACGCTTGAAACGTTGTGCGTCCCGCGGGTTGTACTGGTCGATGATCATGGTCCTGTCACCGATGGTCACCGTACATTTCGCAATCGATCCCGCATACATATAGGATTTCAAGGCGCCGCAGAGGACATTCCGGCTTTCGCCGCCGCAGTTCAATGAGAGGTTCACGCTCTCCGGCCGAATGACCATGAGGACCTCATCCCCGTTCCGGACATTGTCCTGTTCCAGCGTGATCTCGATCTTTCCATATTTCGTGTCGATAACGGTATTGCGCGTTTTCTCATCTATGGAAGCGATCCGGCCCTCCATGAAATTGACGTAGCCCACAAATCCCGCGATGAATTCATTTGCCGGCCGCTCGTAGATCTCGATCGGGGTCCCGACCTGTTCGATCAGGCCGTCCTTCATGACAACCAGGCGGTCGGAAATCGCCATCGCCTCGAACTGGTCGTGGGTCACAAATACGGTCGTGATGCGCAGCTTTTCCTGAAGCTTGCGGATCTCTTCCCGCATGACCAGTCTCAGGTTTGCGTCAAGGTTGGAGAGGGGTTCGTCGAGCAGCAGGACCTTCGGTTCGAGGCTGAGCGCCCGCGCGAAGGCGACGCGCTGCTGCTGGCCGCCGGAGAGCTTGTCGATCATCCGGTCTTTAAACGCCTCCAGTTCGACCATCTCGAGCAGCTCCCGGACCCTTTCGGCGGTCTTGTCCTTGGGCCACTTGTTGATCTTTAATCCGTATCCGACGTTTTCCGCGACGGTCATGTGGGGGAAAAGGGCGTAGTTCTGAAAGCAGATTCGCGTATCCCGGAGGTTTGGGGGAAGATCGTTGATCCGCTGGCCGTCGAGGATGATGTCCCCCGCGCTGATATCGGTGAAGCCGCCGATCAGTCTCAGAAGAGTCGTTTTGCCGCAGCCGCTGGGTCCGACAAACGTAACCAGCTCTCCCCTTCCGACCTCCAGCGATATGCCTTTGAGAACCTCGTTGCTTCCGTAAAATTTGTGGATGTCTTTCAAAATCAACATCGGTTTTTCGTTTTCTTTCCTGTCCATATCTCCGGCGACCCCTTTCGTTGTCATACGGCTCCCGACTTTCTCATACTGCCGCCCAGCCTGGTTTTGTTGCTGATAAAATTCAGGATCAGCATACAGATCATGACGATGAAAACCAGTTTCATCGTCGTGGCGGAGGCGATGCCGATCTCGCCATAGACAGCGGCGTCAAAGATCTTCACGGCAGCCAGGTCGAATCCCGGGCTGACCAGAAAGACGACGGCGCTCAGGGAGACGATCGCCGTCATGAAGGTATAGATGAACCCTGCGATAAAAGCGGGGAACATGATCGGCAGGACGATCCTGTAGAAGGTGGTCAGAAAGCTGGCGCCCAGATCCGCGGAGGCCTCTTCGATTTCGATATGGATCTGATGCAGTTTGCTGATCCCCGCCTCGACGCCGACGGCCAGGAAACGGAAGACGCAGTTCAGGGCCAGGATCATGATTCCGCCCGTCAGTTTCAGGGGCGGGGCGCTGAAGGCCAGCAGATAACCGATGCCGAGAACCGTTCCGGGAAGGGCGAAACCCGACAAAGAGACCATCTCGATGAAGGACCGGCCGAAAAATTTCCCCCGGACGATCACGTACGCCAGAAGGACGCCGATGACGGCGCCGATGACGGCCGCTAATAAACTCACGCGGATACTGTTGTATATCGCCTGATTGGATGTGAAATCCAGATAATTGGACAGAACAAAATTGTGCGTGACGCCGAGTATCTTGTAGAAGGAGGCGACAAAGACCACGGCGAAGCAGATGAAGATCGCCCCGGCCGCCACTGTCGTGATGATGACGAATGGGACCTTGATCAGCGGGGTGATCTTCCGCGGTTCGGAGGCGACCGGTTTGCCCCCGATCGTGGTGAATTTCTTCCCCTCCAATAGATAATTATGAATGAAAAAGATCAGGATGCAGGGGGCGATCAGGACGACGGACAGGACGCTCCCCATGTTGAAATCGGACTCCCCGGTGATCATCGTGTAGGTGTCCGGCGCCAGGAAGGGGGTCCGGCCGCCCAGGATGGCGGCGTTCCCGAACTCGGCGATGGTCATCACGAAGATGAGAAGCGCCGCCTTGAGAAGCCCCGGCGCCAGAAGCGGAATCGTGATCGTCCGGAGGATGATCGCCTCCGACGCCCCCATGTCATAGGCGCTCTCCTCGAGGTTGGGGTTGAGCGACATCAGTGTGCTTTCGATCATCATGTAGGCGAGCGGAATGAACGCCAGGGTCTGGGAGATCACGACGCCGCCGAAGCCGTAAAGCTCCCAGTGAAGGTCCAGCGCCCGGGTGACGAGCCCGTTGCGGCCGAAAAGGATGATCAGGGAAAGGGCGAACAGATACGGCGGCGCAATCAGCGGAATCAGGGAGATGATCTTCAGCGGTTTCCGGAGGATCCAGGGTCCCCGCGTGGTCATGTAGGCAAGGCAGAAACCGATGACGAGACAGACCGAGGTGTTGATCGCCCCCAACAGCAGCGTGTTGATCAGCGACTGATAATAGTAATTTTTACTGAAAAAATTCTGATAGTATTGCAGCGTGAATCCCGACGGACCCCGGAGGCTCTTGATCAGGACCGCGATGATGGGATAGAGAAGAAAGAAGGCGAGCAGCAGGAACAAAAAAGCGGCCAGGATGTTGACCATGTTTGCATTCAGAAAATCCTTGACCCTGCTGCCGCTGCCGGCCTGCAATTTGACGGATAGTTCCGCTGTCGCCATCTTTCTCCTCCGGGGATACGAATCTCATGAATCCTATTTGAATTCGGTCCTGAACTTCTGCTTCCAGATATCGTTGTTCTTGGGGCGATCTTCGGCTGCCTTGCCCTGATCGATTTTGATGAATTTGGGCAGGGTCTTCCCGTAGAGTTTGTTCGGCGCCGGCCGCGGCGTTACATACCCGATACCGGCCATGAGTTCGCTGAGCTCAGGGGTACCCAGGGCATTGATCACCTTCCTGCAGGTGTTAAGCTTCTTCGTACCCTTGAGGATCAGCGCGTAGGTCCCGTCATAACCGGTTCCCTCCTTGGGTATGGTCCAGAACAGCGGATAGCCGTCGTCTAATCGTTTCTTGACGTTCTCGTCCGAGGTGATCCCCAGGATGAATTCGCCCCTGCCGACGAGGTCGGTCGGGGCGTTTCCGCTGCGGGTATAATGATGAATGTTCTTGTCGAGATCGGCAAGATAGTTCCATCCACCGTCATCTCCGTAGAGGGCAAGGAAGGTGTACCTCATCATGTTGGCGGTACCGGAGCTCAGCGGCGACGGCATGACGATTTCACCCTTCCATTTGGGATCCAGGAGGTCTTTCCAGCTCTTGGGCATCGTGTAGCCTGCCTTGGCCAGTCGGTCCTTGTTTCCGACCAGAACGAAGGAAAAATTGGCATAGTTATACCAGGCCCCCTGCGGATCCATGAACACATCCGTGACCCCTTTCCAGTTATCGGACACGTACGGCACGGACCAGCCGTTTTTCTTCGCCATGAAGGCCAGCGGAGAACCGCAACCGAGGATCATATCTGCGTTGAAGTTAGGAGCTTCGGCTTTAACCTTTGCTTCGATTTCACCGAAAGACTGGAAGTTCTGTTTGACGGTGATCCCTGTTTTTTCCTTGATGAAATTGACAACCTTGACATTGTTTTCCGGAGACAGTCCCATGTAGGCGTTGATATCCTCCGCCATGGCACTGCCGGCGAGCACGACCGAGAAGATCGCCGCGACGACGCCTGTGATGAACTTTCCTTTCATATATTCCTCCTGTTCGATTTAAGGGTTAAATGTTGATGCTTCAGAAGCGCCAAGCCGGTGCTTTGTCACCCCCTTTCCCGATCCGATCCTGGCCGGAATAACATGAGAACCCATGATCTTCCTGACGGAGCTGGAACCGTTTAACGCGTAACAAATTCGCCAACGCCTGTCAATGAAAAGAGGCGAACGGAAACACCCTCTATAATTCAAACTTTTTGGCACGGTGGGCCTTGATGAAATTCATGCAGAAATTGTCCCGGCCGGCCAACGCCTCCGCCGCGATGATGATCGCCATCATCCGCTTGTCCAGGGGATTGACGATGGCGCCGTCCAGACCCAGTGCAATCGCCATGGGCATGAAGGTCTGATTCACGAAGGACCTGCCGGGCAATCCGTAGGACACATTGGAAAGACCGCACATGGTATGTACCCCGACGAATTTTTCCCTGATCAGCGCAATCGCCTTGAGAAATTCAATGCCGAATGCTCCGTCCACGGAAATCGGCTGCACCAGGGGATCCACGTAAATATTCTCCAGCGGAATCCGGTTCTGCACAAGCCCGTTGATCAGCCTGTCGGCAATCCGCAGCCGATCTTCCGCCGTTTTGGGCACCCCCTCATCGCTCATGCACAGGGCCACAATCCGGCAATCCGTTCCGGCCAGCAGCGGCATCATCCGGTCATACCGATCGGACTCCAGGGAAATGGAATTGATCATGGGCGTCCCCCGATGCACCGAAAGACCGGCCTCGATGGCCTTGGGATTCGGAGTGTCGATGGAACAGGGACCGTCCACGGCGGCCTGCACCGTTTGGACAAGCCAGCGCATGTAATCCTCTTCCTCACCCAGAAAGATTCCCGCATTGACATCAATATAGTGCGCGCCGGCCTCATGTTCCTGACGCGCCACCGATTGAACCGCCTCGACATCCCGGTTCTGGATTGCCTCCTTGATCGCCTTTCGGCTGGCATTGATGAGTTCTCCCACAATGATCATCGGATGTCTCCTTAATTATTGCTTTTTCGATCGATGAAGCCTTTCACAAGCGCTATGGCTGGGGTACGGGCCGCTACCCGGTCAAAGAGAGGCTGACCCGCACGAGATCGTCGTATACGCTGCGGCGGGTCATGCCCAGCCGTTCGCACAGGGCGGTCATCCGGCGGTTGGCCGGTTCCAGGAATCCGTAGAATTCATGCAAGCCCCGCTCCGAGGCGATCCCCACGAGGATGTCCAGGAGCTTGGCGGCCAGCCCCTTCCCCTGGAACTCGTCGTGAACGATGATGGCAAATTCCCCCGCGATCCCATTCGCGTCGATGATCAGGTTCCCGATGCCGATGAGCCGCTTTTGCTTCTCCCGCCGGATCTCGGCCACGATCGCCATCTCCCGGCTGTAATCGATGTTGCAGGAGCGCACGTGCATGGCGTGGCTGATCTGCTTGACGCTGTGGTAGAACCTGGAACGGATCGTTTCCGGTGAAACGCTGGTGAGCATCTCATGTTCCAGGGGTTCGTCCTCGGAGCGGATCGGCCGGAGGATCACCTCGGTCCCGTCGGACAGACGCCATGGCGTCACATACCGCGTGGGATAAGGCGTGATCACGAGGTGGGGATAGGCCGCGGTTTTTCCTTCAACGCAGTCCGTGTCCAGGATGATCCGGGCGTCCAGCGCAAAAGCCTTACCTCCACTGACGGCAATGGGGTTGATGTCCATCTCCCGGATCTCGGGAAAATCGATGATCATATTGGAAAATCCCACGAGGATCTGCTCGATCTGGCGCAGATCGGCGGCCGGCTTCCCCCGGTACCCCTGGAGCATGCGGTAAACGTTCGTCTCCTCCATAAGCCGGTGGGCCAGGGTCTGGTTCAGGGGCGGAAGGCCGACGGAGAAATCCCGGAACAGCTCCACACCGATCCCCCCCATGCCGAAGAGGATGACGGCGCCGAACTGGCGGTCCTTCTTCGCCCCCAGGATCAGTTCGTAGTCGATGCGCTCGACCATCTTCTGAACCGTAACGCCCCGGACGGTCGCCTCGGGGGCGAGCTGGCGGACCCCATCGAGGATCCGATGGTAGGCGGTCTTGAGCGCCTCGTCGGAATCGACCCCCGTGATGACCCCCCCCACGTCCTGGCGGAAGACGATCTCGGGAGAGGCGACCTTGAGGACCACAGGATAGCCGATCCAGTGGGCATGGGAGAGGGCATCTTCCAGTGAAAAGGCCATCCGGGAGGAGACGACGGGAATTCCGTAATTCCGGAGGAACTTCCATGAATTTTCCTCCGTGAGGACGAAGCAGGCCTCCCGGCAGGACTGGTGGATCAGGGCCCTGAGATGGTTCTTCGGCGGCGCTTCGTCCATGGGGAGTTCCGCAGGCGTCTCCTGGAGGAGTTGGAGGTTCCGCTCATACTGGGTCATGTAGATGTAGGTCCGGACGGCGTCCTCCGCCGTCTGGTAGGCGGGGATCCCTTTTTCCACCAGATGTTTCCGCCCCTGCCTGACATCGCCTCCCCCTATCCAGGTCGTCAGCAGAGGTTTTTCCGTCCCGGCCGCCGCGTCGATGAGGGCTGCCGCCACTTCCTCGGCGTTGGCAAAGTCCTGGGGGGTATAAATGGCCAGGAGGCCATCCACTGCGGGATCCTTCAAACAGGCGGCGGCCGTCTCTGCGTACCGGCGGACATCGGCGTTGCGGAGCAGATCGATGGGATTATCTGGTTTCCAGTAGGGAGGCATCAGGGCCTCCAGCGCCCGGACGGTCGGTTCGGAGAGGGTCGCCAGTTCGCCTCCGGAGCGCAGCAGGCGGTGGGTGGCCATGATCCCGATGCCGTCGGCGTTGGTCATGATGGCCAGACGCGGGCCCTTGGGCCGGTTTCGGGCGTACAGAACAGTGGCGGCGTTGAAAAGATCCTGCGGCTCCCGGACCCGGACGACGCCCAGGCGGCGGAAGAGGGCGTCATAGACCTCTTCCGGGCAGGCCATCATCCCCGTGTGGGTCAGGCCGAAACACTTGTCCCCTCCGAGGAACGGCGGCTTGAGCAGGATGACGGGCTTGTTGCGGGCGAAGCCGCGGATGGCGCTGACAAAGTGCTTCACGTTGCCCACAACCTCTTCCAGGTAGATGATGATGCTCTTCGTGTGCGGATCGTCGCATAGGAAGTCAATGACGTCTCCGAAATCAACATCGATCGCCGACCCCAGAGAGAAGATCATGCTGAAACCGATATGGGCGCCGATTCCCCAGTCGAACAGGGTCCGGCCGAAACCGCCGGACTGCGCAATGAAGGCGACGTTGCCCACTTCAGGGGTCTTCCGGAGGAAGGTGGCATTGAGGTTGACATTGGGCCGCATGACTCCCAGGCAGTTGGGACCGATGATCCGCATCCCGTAGGCCTGATTGATCCGTATGATTTCCCCTTCCAGCCGTTTCCCCTCTTCGCCTGTTTCCCGGAAACCGGAGGAGATGACGATGATCCCCTCCGTACCGGCCCGGCCGCAGGCATCGACTAACGCCGGTACGGTGGCGGCGGGGGTCACAACGACGGCCAGATCCACGGGTTCGGGCAGTGCGTCGATGCCCGTCCAGCAGGGACGTCCCAGGATCTCTTTCCGCCCCGGATTGACGGGATAAACCGTACGGTCGCCGGAGGCCAGTGCGTTTTCCAGGATGGTCCGCCCGAACGTTCCCTCCCGTTCCGTTGCGCCGATGACGGCGATTGTTTTTGGATTGAAGAGCTTCTGCAGATCACCCATGCCGTTTCCTCCTTCGGTGCGAGCCGCTTGCGGGTCTATGGGATAGGCCGAAATTTGGAAATGCAACCCTTGGATGCATATTGTTTTTTAACGTAAATAACGCGGAGAAGCAAAGACTTTTTGATGGAAGCGTCTCAACGGCAGGTGAAAAACAAATAAAATCAATATAATTCATCGATATTCCGCAGGATTCAGAAAGATGCCTGCGTAAAAATGTAGGGCCGCCCCATTTTGATTTGACACCCCTTTTTGATTATGATAGGGGTCGCGCATCATTATTTCATGGAAACAGGGGATTTTCGGGGTGATGAAGATAGCGATCAGCGGGAAGGGCGGAGTCGGCAAGACGCTTCTGAGCGCCTTTTTAGCGCATGCGTTCGCGGCTGGGGGCTACGAGGTCATCGCCATCGATGCCGACCCCGATGCCAACCTGGGCACCGCCCTTGGCTTTCCGGATGCCGGTCAAATCGTCCCGATCTCCCATCTTAAAGATCTCATTCGGGAGCGCACAGGCGCCAAAGAGTCGGCCAGCGGCATCTATTTCAAGCTGAATCCCAAGGTTGACGACCTGCCGGAAGAGCACTCGGTCAGGCACGACGGCATTCGCCTGATGGTGATGGGCGAGGTGAAAAAAGGGGGTAGCGGCTGTTACTGCCCGGAAAACACCCTGTTGAGATCGCTTATATCCCATCTGCTCCTGGGGCGGGATGACGTCGTCATACTGGATATGGCCGCCGGCATTGAACATTTAAGCAGGGGCACGGCGCAAGCGGTCGACCGGCTTATCATCGTCGTGGAACCGGGGCAGGCCAGCATGGAAACGGCTCGCCGGGTGAAGCAATTGGCCTCCGATATCGGTATTAAAAAACTGGCGGTTGTCGGCAATAAGGTGCACGACGCCGATGAGGAAGCCTATATCAGAAAAGGTACCGAGGGCCTGGATATGCTCGGCGTTATCCCTTATGACACAGGTCTTGTGGATGCCCAGATGCGGGGGCTTCCGGTAATCCGGAGTCAGGCAATCAAATCGTCGGTTGACGCCATTTACACGAAACTGATTGCCCCACGAAATACATAGGCAAAAGGAAAAGGGGAAGGGGAAAAGCGGCGGCCGGTAGCGGGTCTGATTGTGCTCATATCCGGCACGTTTTTCATGTTTGTGGGTAATTGAATGGCTAAGGTTAAAGTCACATTTCATCCGAGCGGGAGGAGCATCTCTGTCGATAAAGGAGAAAATCTCCTCCAGGCGGCGATGGAGGCAGGAATACACATCAACGCTTCCTGCGGCGGCAGTGGAACCTGCGGGAAGTGCAAGATCAAGATTGTTGGCGGCTCTGCCGATTCTCCGATGCACGATAGACTTTCGCCCGCGGAGTATGAGGAAGGATTCCGTCTGGCCTGTCTGACTTCGATCAGGGGAAACCTGGATGTAGAGATCCCTCTGGAATCACAGGTGGACAAATCGGCGCTATCCCTCAAAGGCGACAGGGAGCAGGGCTCTTACCTGCTCTCTCCTAAAGACATTTACCAGCTTGTTCAGGGATGGGATGTGGATCCCACGGTTTTTAAAAGATACGTCGAGCTGGACCCGCCGACCATTGCAGACAACGTAAGCGATTTGACGCGTTTGATTTCCGCGATAAACCGCCAGCACGGCATGAACGGGATTTCCACCGACTTTAGGGTCATCAGGAAATTTAGCCGCATCCTGAGGGAGGCGGATTGGAAAGTGACGGTAACCCTCGTTCTCACGAAGAAAGGGTATAAGCTCATCAATGTGGAAGCGGGAGACAACAGACAGCAAAACTACTCCATCGTCATCGATATCGGCACCACCACCATTTTCGGTCAATTGCTGAATCTCAACGAGTGCAAGGTGGTTGCCTGTCCCGATGGCCTCTGCGACGGGGCGAAGCTTTTTGCCCTTGCTGAGGCATCCGATTACAATGCCCAGATCAGTTTCGGAGAAGACGTCATTACGCGCATCGTGTATGCACAGAAGCCCGGCGGCCTGAAAAAAATGCAGGAAACCGTCGTCGGCACCATCAACGGCATCATCGACGAACTGCTGAAGATGAGTGGCATCAAACGTTCCCTGATCTCGCACATGGTCGTGGCGGGGAACACCACGATGACACAGTTGTTTTTAGGGATTGATCCCAAGTATATCCGCGAAGCCCCCTATGTTCCTACGGCACATTTTATTCCCCCTGTAAGAGCCGTCCATCTGGGGATACATATCGGCGAGCATGTGCATGTGTACACCTTCCCCATGGTGGCCAGTTACGTGGGAGGCGACATCGTGGCGGGGGTTTTGGGATCGGGCATTTTCCAGCGCGAATCCCTGACCCTCTACATGGACATCGGCACCAACGGCGAGATCGTCCTGGGCAACAAGGACTGGCTTGCCAGTGTTTCCTGTTCCGCGGGACCTGCCTTTGAAGGGGCGGGGATCAAGTTCGGGATGCGGGCGACGCGAGGCGCCATCGAGGAAGTGAGCATCAATCCCCGTACCTACGAGCCCATGATCCTGACCATAGGGAGGGTGAAGCCCATCGGCATCTGCGGTTCGGGTCTGATCGACGCTGTGGCGGAGCTTATGGAGACGGGGATTATCGATCAGAACGGAAAGTTCCGGCTGGATATCGCCGCCGATCGGGTGAGCAAGGGAACGGACGGCTACGAATACATCCTGGCACGCAAAGAAGAAACGCAGATCAAGGACGATATCGCCCTGACGGAAATCGACATCAGCAACCTGATTCGCACCAAGGCCGCCATCTATGCCGGCTGCAAGGTGCTGCTCGACAGCGTCGGTTTGAGTTTCCGCGACCTGGAACAGGTGATCATCGCCGGCGGCTTCGGCCGTCATCTCGATCTGGAAAAGGCGATCTTCATCGGCCTTCTGCCCGACCTGGAAATCGGCAAGTTCATCTTCGTCGGCAACGGTTCCCTTTTAGGCGCAAGATTGCTTTCCTTTTCTCAGGCTCTTCTCAAAGAGGCGGAACGCATCTCCCTGATGATGACCAATCTCGAACTGAGCAATCATGCGGGTTTCATGAACGAGTTTATGGCCGC
Source organism: Deltaproteobacteria bacterium (assembly GCA_016935075.1). Lineage (GTDB taxonomy): Bacteria > Desulfobacterota > Syntrophia > Syntrophales > UBA5619 > UBA5619. The sequence continues at coordinate 29,094 of JAFGRP010000215.1, forward strand.
CATGTTTCTGCCCCATACGGATACGGGGGCATTCCCCGGGGTACAGGAGCGCCTGCGGCTGAAGAGGGGGTCGCTTTTATAGATGAGTTTCACTATCGCCGTTTCGGGAAAAGGCGGCACGGGAAAAACGACGTTTGCGGGGATGATCGTCCGTTACCTGCTTGAAAAGGGCAAAAGTCCCGTACTGGCTGTCGATGCCGATGCCAATGCAAATCTCAACGAAGTTTTGGGCATCGATGTCAAAACGACCATCGGCCAGATGCGGGAACTGATGAAGGAAAAAGTTCCCGCGGGCATGACCAAGGATGTGTGGTTTGAATATAAGGTGCAGGAGGCGCTGACGGAGTCCAAGGGATTTGATCTTCTGGCCATGGGACGCCCGGAGGGTGCCGGCTGTTATTGTGCGGCCAATACCCTCGCCAGGAAGTATATCGATCTTCTCTCGGGGAATTATCCCTATGTTGTTATTGATAACGAAGCGGGAATGGAACACTTCAGCCGACTCACAACACAGGATGTGGACCTGCTCTTTATCCTGTCCGATTCCAGCCGCCGCAGCATCATTACGGCGGGACGGATTCGCGATCTGATAAAGGAGCTCAAATCGAACATCGTCAGGGATGTCCTGATCTTGAACGGCATGACCGGTCCCCTGGAGGAAGAGATATCGGAGGAAATCCGGAAGCATCATCTCGATTTGGCAGGGATGATCCCGGCGAGTGAGGAAATCAGCCGCTTTGACCGTAGCGGAAGTCCCACTTTTGGGCTTCCGCTTTCGGCGCCGTCAGTGCAGGCGGCCTGGCGTATTTTTGACCAATACATTCCGTAAGCGGCGTAAATACATTGGCGCAAGGAGGAGACGAGATGACCGAACAGCAGCAGCTTGAAGAAAAGACCTCTTTTGATGGAAGCAAGGTGAAGGTGTTGGGCGAGACTTATGAACAGGGAAAGCCGGAGAAACCGGAGAACTGGCGTGAAAAACTGAAAAACCGGGAAGATATGATAGCCTATCTTAAGGCAGGAGTTCGTTGATAAGCAACGCTTCAAATTCAAAGGGGTAATTTTCGCGCATCTTGTCGGATGCGCCCTTTGAACGAGGGGCAGTCAATTAAGCGGTCAATTAATAAGGAGGTAAAAACTCATGGCATTTGCAATACCCAAAACGTCCTATACGGGAAAGATCAAGGAAGTCGTACTGGGTAAAGGGCCAAAGGCGATTACGGTGGGAGGAGAAACCTCATATCCTTTTCATCTCTTTGAAGGGGAAATGCCTCATTCACCCCGCATCGCCATCGAGGTGTACGATGCGCCTCCTGATGACTGGTCGGAGGCTGCTCTGGAACCATATAAAGACGTTCTCAACGATCCCGTCGCTTGGGCCAGGAAAGCGGCGGAGGCGTATGGCGCCGATATGATTGCCCTGCAACTGGTCAGCACCGATCCCAACGGTCTGAATACCCCGAGTGATCAGGCGATGGAAACGGCCAAAAAAGTCGCAGCGGCGGTGGATATTCCGGTGATCGTCAACGGCAGCGGCAATCCTGAAAAGGATGCCGAAGTGCTCCGCAAGGTTGCCGAGGTCTGCGACGGAATGAATCTCGTCCTCGGCCCCGTTGTGGTGGAAAATTACAAGCAGGTCGGTGCCGGCGCCATTGCCTACAAGCATACCCTGGCGGCCAACAGCCCGATCGACATCAACCTGGCCAAGCAGCTCAACATCCTTCTGGGCAACCTCGGGGTCCCGGACGGACAGATTGTCGTCGATCCGACCACCGGCGGACTCGGTTACGGGATCGAATATACCTACTCGGTCATGGAGCGCGACCGTATGGCCGCCCTCACCCAGCAGGATGAGCGGCTGCAGTTTCCCATCGTCTGCAATTTAGCAAAAGAAGTCTGGAAAACGAAGGAAGCGAAGATGGGGGACTCCGAACTCATGGGTAACGCGGCAAAAAGGGGAATCCTCATGGAGGCGATCACGGCGCAACTGCTTCTTTTGGCAGGTACGGACGTACTGGTGATGAGGCATCCCGAGGCCATCAGGCTTGTCAGAGAAATGATAGCAGATTTAACGGCTTAGAAACACCGGCCCCCGGTCGGTGGAAGAAGGAGGAAATAATGTCAGATTTGGAAAAGAAAAGTATCGACCCAGCGACGCTTAAAATGATTGATAAAGCCATCGCCGACCATTGTGAAACCGTATTTGATCGCGCGGCGTCCATGAAACCATGCCCGATCGGCGCGGCCGGGGACTGCTGTAAGAACTGCGCGATGGGGCCATGCCGCGTTTCCGAGCCGAAAGATAAGACTAAAAAGCGACCCACGGGGCTCTGCGGCGCAACCGCCGCGACGATCTCCGCCCGCAACTTCGCCCGCATGGTCGCAGGAGGAAGCGCGGCCCATTCGGACCATGCCCGCGGCATCGCTCAGGCTTTTCTGGCGGCCGCGAAAGGCGAGGTGCCTGAATTCAAGATCAAGGACGAACAGAAGCTCTATCAGGTTGCGATGGATCTGGATGTGGAGATCGGCAACCGCTCGATTCGGGAGATTGCCGTCGAGGTGGGTGAAAAGGCGCTGGCGGAATTCGGCCGCCAGAACGGGGAGGTTCAGTTTGTCAAGCGGGCGCCGGCCAAAAGGCAGGAGATCTGGCGGAAGACAGGGATGGCACCCCGGGGCATCGACCGCGAGGTAGTGGAACTGATGCATCGCACCCACATCGGTGTCGATCAGGACTATAAAAGCATCCTGTTATCGGCGGCCCGTTGTTCTTTGTCCGACGGCTGGGGCGGCTCGATGATCTCGACGGATCTTCAGGATATCATTTTTGGGAATCCTGTACCGGTCCTGGGCCAGATCAACCTGGGCGTTCTGAAAAAAGACGAGATCAATGTCGTCGTCCACGGTCACGAACCGCTGCTGCCTGAGGTCCTGGTTGCAATGGTCAACGATAAGGAGATTCAGAAGGCGGCCAAGGCCACGGGCGCCAAAGGGATCAACCTCGTGGGCATGTGCTGTTCCGCCAATGAAATCCTGATGCGCCACGGCATACCGGTTGCCGGCAACTTTCTCCAGCAGGAGCTGGCGATTGTGACCGGCGCCGTGGATGTGATGGTGGTCGATGTGCAGTGTGAAATGCAATCGCTGGCCCAGGTCGCCAAATGCTATCACACCAAGCTCATTACCACCTCCCCGAAGGCGAAGATCGAAGGGGCCCTGCACATCGAATTCGATGAACATCATGCCACGGCCGTCGCCAAAAAGGTTTTGATGGAGGCGATCGACAACTACAAGAACCGGCGGGCCAACGTCGAGATACCGGATGACAGGACGGATCAGGTCGTGGGATTCAGTTATGAAACCATCAATTATCTGCTGGGCGGGATGTTCCGCGCCTCCTATCGTCCGCTGAACGACAACATTATCAACGGCCGCATCCGGGGGATCGCCGGCGTCGTCGGTTGCAACAACGCCCGGGTGACCCACGACGA
>JAFGRP010000216.1 GCA_016935075.1 Deltaproteobacteria bacterium
TTGAAGGGATTCGAGGTTATACCTCCCGAGGCCGCTCTTGACAGGCTGCTGCCCGAGGTGAGGGGGAAGGCCGATCTGGTCATCCTGTTGACCCAATTGGGCGAATTGGGCGAAAAAAGAGCCCTTGCGCTGGTGGAAGCCGTCAGCGGTATTGACGTCGCCGTTTTCTCCGTGAGGAATTATATCGTAACGCCAACCCGAAAAAACGTCATCTTCTTTCACACAGGAACAGATGGATCGATGATGGGACTGGTGACGATCACGTTTGATGATAAAGGGGCACACGGCGTGAGCGAAAGAAGATCTATCCAGTTGGGTCCTTCGGTTCCCGACAACAGGGAGATGGTGGGGCTCGTTGAGACGTATAAAAAAGAGAGCAGGAAATAAAAAAGGGAGATTCTTTTGATAAGAACCTGCCTGTGCGGGCAAGTCAATGCCGCGTTGAACTTTATGCGGGAGCGCCGGGTCGGCCGAAGGTTCTCTGTCGACCCGGCGCTAAAGCGATTGTTTTACCTGGGTGTTAAAGCGGCAAACAGAGTGTGCTGACCCCTTTGGACCAGCAGCAGGAGACTCCCACCACCCTTGGATTTTTCGACGATTTTCACGAAATCATCCACGTTCTGGACCGGTTTCCGGTTGACCGCTTGAATGACATCGCCGACCTGGATCATGGCCTCCGCCGCCGGGCTTTCGGGCTCAATCCCGGTCACGACCACGCCGGTGCTCCTCTTCAGACCGAGTTCCCTTGCAATCTGCGGCGTCAGATTCTGCACCGTAACCCCCAGGGAGGGGTGGACGGGGCTTTTCGCCGTTTCGGATGTGTTCTCCTCCTCCATTTCGCCGACCTTTGCCCGGCGCTCGATCTCTTTCCCGTCGCGGACCAGCTTCACCGTAACGGTTTCCCCCGCAGGCGTCGAGGCGACGATCCGGGGGAGATCCCTCGAATCGACTACAGGCCGGCCGGCAAAGTTCACGATGACATCCCCCTGCTCGATCCCCGCCTTTTCGGCCGGTCCGCCCGGAACCACCTGAGAGACGAGGGCGCCTCTGCTTTCCTTGAGGCCGAGCGACTTGGCCAGTTCCGGGGTCATATCCTGAATGGTGACGCCCAGCAATCCCCGGGTGACGTGTCCCCGTTTCTGAAGCTGGAGGGCGATCTCCTTGGCCATATTGATCGGAATCGCAAACCCGATCCCTTGGCCGGAGGCGATAATGGCCGTGTTGATGCCCACGACCTCACCCTGCAGGTTGATCAGGGGGCCGCCGCTGTTACCGGGGTTGATGGAGGCGTCGGTCTGGATAAAGTTATCATACGGACCGGAGCCGATTACCCGGCCTTTGGCGCTGACGATTCCCGCAGTCACCGTCTGTTCCAGTCCGAAGGGACTTCCGACGGCCACCACCCAGTTGCCCACCTTTAAATCATCCGAGTTTCCCAGTCTGAGGGGTTGAAGATCCGAATCCCCCGGGATTTTAACGAGGGCAAGGTCGGTCTTCGGATCCCGGCCTACGATCTTCCCATCGAACTCTTTTCCGCCGGCCAGCTTGACCTTGATCTGGTCCGCGTCCTCGACCACATGGTTATTGGTCAGGATATATCCTTCCTTGTCCATGATGAACCCGGAGCCCACCCCCCTTTGTCTCCTCTCGGGGGCATTGTTCCCGAAGCCGCCGAAGGGACCGAAGAAATCCCCGAAGGGATTCCCCTCTCCGAAGGGGTTTCCCCCGAACCTCTCGAATCCGGCGTTCTTCACCTTTTTGCTGACCTGAATGTTGACCACGCCGGCCCGCACCTTTTCGGCCAGATCGCTGAAATTGCCCGGCACCATAGGCGACCCGGCGGAAACCGCCGCCGTTGTGGCGGCCTGTGCCTCTCCGGTTTTTGCGGTTGCGGTCATCCCGTAACCGAATCCGGCGACCGCGCCTGCCAAGAGCAGGGCGATCAGTACGATCTTCAAATTTCTTCTCTGTTTCATGGCTTAACCTCCCTGTTGCGATCATGGGCTTTTACCGGCCCCTTTTTTGAAACCCATTATAAGGATCGAACTTAACGGGAGGATGACCGGAAGATGACCGTTTGGTCATGTTACAATTCTACAAATGAGCTCGTAGATCAAATTCAATGAATTCCGATGCAAATCTGCTGAGAAAGGTCCATAATTCTTCATGCATCTCACCCACCTGAGATATATGATTCCCGGGAACCCTCAAAGCCCTCATAAGGCAAGGAATAGGAAATATTTATCATTATTTGCAGTCAGAGGTTCATAGACGGGTAAATTTTATCACGGGTAGATTTTATCACTTGACATTGAAGATCTATTCAGATATAAACCTATATAAGAATTAATCCTAATATCGGATTGCATTTATAATGGACCAGGGCAAGCTCGAAAAACAATTGGAGCTCTTTAACAGAACCTGTCGAGAAAGAAGGCTCAAGCTCACCTATCAGCGGCAGGAAATCTATCGCGAATTGGTTCTTTCCGACGATCATCCGTCAGCGGAAACCCTCCATGCGCGTCTAAAAGAGAAAATGACGATGCTTTCCCTGGATACCGTTTATCGTACCCTTGCATTGTTTGTCAGGGCCGGTTTCATTCAGAAGGTGGAAACCATAGAAAGTCAGGCCCGGTTTGATGCCGGAGAGGAACGCCACCATCATGCGATTTGCAGTCAATGTAACGAGATCATTAATTTTTCCTGCACATCCATCGATGAACTGCGACTCCCGAAGGCACTCACATCCTGGGGGGAAATTGCCAGAAGGGATCTGGTCGTCTACGGGATTTGCCGGAAATGTCTGAATAAACAAAAAACATCAGCAGCTTAAATATACTTTTCGGAGGAGAAACATGGTCAAATTATGGAGATGTGTGATCTGTGGCGATCCCTATGTCGGGGTGACTCCACCCAACAACTGTCCCTTTTGCGGCGCTCATCAGGAATTCATCGTCGAGGCCAAAGACGCGGTGGTCAATTTTGAAGTGCCGCTCACGGAAAAAGACAGGGCCAATGCAGAGCGCGCCATTCAGGTTGAGGTGAGTAATGCGACCTTTTATTCATGCGCGGCAGGCAAGACGGACGATCCGGAATGCCGGCTCCTTTTCAAAGCCCTGGGAAAAATCGAAGCGGAACACGCCGCGATCTGGAGAAAGGTGTTGCGTCTTTCCAAGGCGCCTGCAGGAAACGAAACATGCCATACGGAGAATGTAAAAAATCTCAACGAGTCGCATGAGCGAGAAACCAGGGCCATTGTCTTCTATAAAAAGGCCGCCGAAGAATCAGATCATGACAGGCTGAAACAGATATTTAAGGCACTGGTGGAAATTGAAACGGACCATCTGCATCTTTCGGAAGCGCGGCTGAGCTGATTTTAACACGCAACAGCGGGAACAACCCTTTCGGGATCACGACGATTCACTGTCGTTGGTTTAGCTGCGCCGGATCGGATGGGAAGGGATTTCAAAAGTTACAGAAAGGAGGTTGTCTATGGCGGAAGAGATCAAGGCGGGGTGCGCCCGGCCAACGGGCGGTCCCGTGGGGGAACCCTCGCCGGTTTCCGAAGAAAAACCGCAGCAGCATCTCAAGGAGGTCAA
>JAFGRP010000217.1 GCA_016935075.1 Deltaproteobacteria bacterium
CCGCTGGCGGTCGTCGGGATCTACCTCACCAAGGGGGCTTGCAGCTACGCCCAGACGATCCTGATGAATTTCATCGGCCAGCGGATCGTCGCCGACCTGCGGGTGGAACTCTACCGGAAGATCCAGATCCAGTCGCTCGCCTTTTTCACGAAAAATCCGACCGGCATCCTGATGTCCCGGATCACAAACGACGTCGGATTCATCCAGGGCGCCGTCTCGGAGGCGGTCACCGCCCTGCTCAAGGACTCCTTTACCTTGATCTGCCTTGTCTTCGTGATCTTCTACCGGGACTGGCAATTGGCCATTATCGCCATGTTCGTCTTCCCGCTCGCCGTATATCCCATCGCCAAGTTCGGCCAGAAGATGCGGCAGGTGGCGACGCGGACGCAGGTCACCCTCGGGAGCCTGATGACCCTTCTCCAGGAGACGATCTCCGGAACCCGGATCGTGAAGGCTTTCAGCATGGAAGAGTATGAAAACCGGCGCTTCGCCGTCGAGAACGAACGGCTTTTCAAACTGAACCTGAAGGCGGTCTCGATCAACGCCGTCTCCAGCCCCTTCATGGAATTTCTCGGCGGCCTCGGTATTGCCTCGATCATCTTCTACGGCGGCTACCAGGTGATCCACGGACACTCCACGCCGGGGACCTTCTTCTCCTTCCTCACGGCTTTGATCATGCTCTACGAGCCGGTTAAGCGCCTGACGAACGTCAACAACACGATCCAGCAGGGGATTGCCGGCGCCCAGCGGGTCTTCGGGATCATTGACCTTGTCCCGGAGATTCGGAACCGCCCTGATGCCGTCCCCCTTCCCCGAATTTCCCGGGAGATCGAAATCAGGGACGTCACCTTTCGCTATGAAGAGACGCCCGTCCTCCGGGGCATTCGTCTCAAAATCCGGGCCGGCGAGGTAATCGCCTTCGTGGGAATGAGCGGCGGGGGGAAAACGACGCTCGTCAACCTGATCCCCCGCTTCTACGACGTGACGGAAGGGGAGATCACGATCGACGGCCGGGATATCCGCGACGTCACCGTCGAGTCGCTCCGGGGGCAGATCGCCATCGTGACCCAGCAGACGATTCTCTTCAACGACACGGTGCGGAACAACATCGCCTACGGCGACATTGCCAGGACGGAGGAGGAGATCGTCGCCGCTGCAATGGCCGCAAACGCCCATAACTTTATCCTGAGCCTGCCCAAAGGATACGATACCCTCATCGGCGAGCAGGGGACGAAGCTCTCCGGCGGCGAGCGGCAGCGGATCTCGATCGCCCGCGCGCTGCTCAAGGACGCCCCGATCCTGATCCTCGACGAGGCGACCTCCTCTCTCGACTCGGAGGCGGAGATCGAGGTCCAGGACGCCCTGGAGAACCTCATGAAGGGCAGGACCACGCTGGTGATCGCCCACCGCCTCTCCACGATCCGCAACGCCGACCGGATTATCGTCCTCGTAAGCGGGGAGATCCGCGAGGAAGGAACGCACGAGGCTCTCCTTGCCTGTCAGGGGGAATACTGCCGCCTCTATAATATGCAATTCAAGGAAAACGGCCGGGGGAATAGGGGGGAATAAGGGCGGTTACGGGAGGAGACTTTGCGATTTCCGGAGAAGCGACTGAAGGAAATCTGGGAGGATGAACGGACTACGGGCGCCCCGGGCGCCATCGCCGCCGCGCTCCGTCTCCTCTCCTTCCCCTATGGCGCCGCCGTTGCTCTGCGGAACCATCTCTATGACGGAGGCCTCATCAAGCAGCAGAAGCTCCCCCGCCCCGTCATCAGTGTAGGCAACCTGACGGTGGGCGGAACCGGCAAGACCCCCACGGTCATTCTTCTTGCTGCCCTTCTCACGGAACACGGTTATCGCCCGGCTGTTTTGAGCCGGGGCTACGGCGGTCAGGAAAAACTCCCTGTCAATGTTGTCTCCGACGGGAATCGTGTTTTCCTGGGATGGCGAGAGGCCGGGGACGAACCGGTCATGATCGCCGGGGCCCTGCCGGGGATTCCTGTTCTGACAGGCGTGAAACGGTCACTCACGGGAAAGGCCGCCGTGGACCGTTTCGGCGCGGACATCCTGATTCTCGACGATGCCTTCCAGCACCGGTCGCTTTACCGGGATGTCGACATCGTTCTGATCGATGCCGCCCGCCCTTTCGGGAACGGTTTACTCCTCCCCCGTGGGCCGCTCCGTGAACCGCCGCAAGCCCTGCGCCGCGCCGGCATTCTCCTGAGGACGGGAGACGCGGACCATGAAGAACCCCTGCGGAAAGTCCCGGCTCTGCCATCTTTCCGGGGAATCCACCGGCCGCGCGAACTTGTCGAGGCGGCAACGGGAAGGGTTTCATCCCCCACGGCTCTCCAGGGGCAGAAAATATTTGCTTTCGCCGGGATCGGCTCTCCGGAGGCCTTCCGGCGGGGTCTGACAGCGCTCGGCGCGAAGGTCGTCTCATTCCGGGTTTTTCCCGATCACCATCCTTACGACCGTTCCGATATCGCAGCCCTCCGGTGTCTCGCTTCGGAGAGCGGCGCCGCCCGGATCGTTACCACCGAGAAGGATGGCGTTCGTCTGGCCGACTTTCCCGATTTCCAGACGGAGATCTCTCTTCTGAGGATCGGGATGGAAATCACGTCTGCCGGACCATTTGCGGAGTTGATTTTTTCCCGGCTTGCGTATTAATAAGGCGACGGTGGGGGGATGCAACTGAAAGTCAGAGGCGGGAAAAGGCTCCCCGGAGAGGGGATCGAACGGGTGCTGATCCGGGGGACAAACTGGATCGGGGACGTTGTCATGACGCTCCCCGCCGTCACCGCCATCCGGAAGACGTGGCCCAGGGCGCGGATCTCCATCCTTGCGAAACCGTGGGTCGCCGAGGTTTACCGGCTTTCACCGGACGTGGACGACGTCATCGTTTTTCAGGAGCCCGGGTGTCATGACGGCATCAGGGGTAAGCTACGCCTGGCCGGAGAGCTCCGGGGTATCGGCTTCGATTGCGCCATTCTCCTCCAGAACGCGATCGAGGCGGCGATCATCGCGAGACTGGCCGGCATCCCGTTTCGGGCCGGGTACAACTCGGACGGCCGGGGGCTTCTCCTCACCCACTCCGTCCGCCGGACGCAGGCGATCCACCGGGTCCATCAGATCGATTACTACATCGAGATGGTCCTCGCACTCGGCTGCATATCTGCGGGACGCGGCGTCCGCCTCAAGCCGGGGGAGGATTACGAAGAAATAGCGGAACGGCTCTGCGGTGAATTCGGAATCGAAGGCGGCCGTTCCTTGATCGGCATCGCGCCCGGTGCCGCCTACGGGCCGGCGAAGAGATGGTTCCCCGGCCGATTTGCCGCCGTCGCCGACCGCCTGAGCAACGAATACGGGACACATGTGATCCTCTTCGGCAGCGTCGGCGACCGGGAAAGCACCGCCGCGGTGCAGAAAAGCGCCCGGTATCCCCTGATCGACATCGCGGGAAAAACGAATCTGAAAGAGGCGATCTCCCTGATATCGCGCTGCGATCTCTTCATTTCGAACGATTCCGGCCTGATGCACGTCGCCGGGGCGCTGGGAATCCCAACCATCGCCATCTTCGGGTCGACAAATCCCGCCACGACCGCGCCCGTTGGAGAGAAAAGCATGGTCATTCATCACGACGTGCCGTGCGGCCCCTGCCTGAAGCCGGTCTGCCCGACCGATTTTCGCTGCATGGAGATGATCAGCGTGGAGGAGGTTTGCACCGCGGCGCAGACGTTGCTCGGTCCCGGTGAAAAACCCTTTGAGAGG
>JAFGRP010000018.1 GCA_016935075.1 Deltaproteobacteria bacterium
GCCCAGCCGATCCGGCCGCCCGTCCAGGCAAAGCTCTTGGAGGCGCCGCTCACCAGGATCGTGTTTTTCTCCATGCCGGGGCAGGAGAGGATGCTGTGATGGCGGTGCGCATCAAACAGGATATTCTCGTAGATCTCATCGGAAAAGATGCGGACGTCCCCGCGGCAGCGGGCCCGGATCGCCCGGGCAATCTCCCGGAGCTGCTCCGGGGAGGCGACCCCTCCTGTCGGATTGGAGGGGAAATTGAGGAAGATCAGCTTTGTTTTTTCCGTCAGGACGTCCGCCAGCTCTTCGCCGGAGAGGGAAAACGCGTTCTCCTCTTTCAGATGAAGGGGCACCGGCGTGGCGCCCACATAGGGGATGAAGGATTCGTAGATCGGGAAACCGGGACTGGGGTAGACCACCTCATCCCCGGGACCGCAGTAGGTCTGCTGGCACAGGCCGATGGGGGGTTTCCCTCCCGGAAAGACAACGACGCGTTCCGCCTCCGTGCGGATCCCCCGTGTTTCCGAAAGCTGCCTGGCGATGGCCGCCCGGAGGGAGGGAATCCCCTGCGGGTCGCAGTAATGGGTGTTGTCCAGGTCGATCTGGCGCTTGACCTCTTCCTTGATGAAGGCCGGAACGGGGAAGTCGGGCTCCCCCAGGTTGCAGCGAATCACGTCCCGGCCCTGTTCCTCCAGCGAACGGATATGAGGTCCGATCTTGAATGCATTTTCACTGTCGATCCGCACAACCCGGTCCGCATACAGTCCCATGACCATCCTCTTTCCCGATCCACAATCGATCCGAATTATTTCCGGGAAGGCATGGAATGGCGTGCCGGCGGGCATCCCGGCCTTCCCGATCGGCATCGGCACGGTCCTGAGAGTAACGCCGCGCCGGAAAATGCGGACGGGGCATCCGGTTCAAACGAACGCGAGAGGGTCATTCCAATTAATGTCGCATCGTATTGACATGTTTGATATTTCAAAAGGCATGATTTCAGCCGTACCCCGGAAAATACCCCCATACGCCAACCTCTCCCGTTTTTTACCTGCCATATATGTTTCATAATTTCAATCCCCAAAGAGATAAAAGAGAACCTCAAATGTGGTTGCATAGCCGATTTAAAAATGTTCAGTTATGGATATTGCAGGTTAACTAAAACAAACATATTCAAATCACACCCGGGATGCCTCATCAAATGCCTCCCTTTCACAACAGCTGCATTACCATAGATTTCCACCAGCGCTCTTGATAGAACGAGGTCCTGTTCGACTTGGGCGTCCGTCGGCCAGGGGGCACGAAAACGCCCGGCTGTAATTTGTGCTCGGGGAATCAAAATTCCACCTCCACCGTTTGGTTAGGCATGACGCGCCACCGCGGATCGGTAGGGGTGTCACCTTTTTCCTGGCCCGGTGCGAGAAGGATAGGACGGTAGCGCCGGGTCTTCAATCGCTCCGCAAGCGAGTCCGCGATATGCTGCTCGCCGAGTTTCTCCAGCATATAGCCTAGTCGCTGCACATCCGAGACTGCGTATAGGTCAGCAAGCCCTGCCAGTGCCTCCGGATCGATCTTCTCAGCCAGTTCGCCAAGCACACTGATGACGTTGCCGATATGACCGGCTGCAGGGACGAAGCGGACGAGATCAAAGGCGGTCGTCTCCGGGGTGGAAACCCGCATTGAGCCGGTCTCGGTTTGGATATCGACCACCGGCGCCTGTTCGACATGGCGGCCCATATGGAACCCGATCCGGACCCGCCCCGCCTGCATTGATCGTGTCGGGCGGTCGGTGATGACTTGAAAAAGAATCGGCTGCTGGTGGGCGGCGCCGTGGATCGCTGCCGCGCTCAGAATGCCCACATAGTAGGGTTGCCCAAGGAACTTCATCAGATCATGAATGAACCAGCTCGCCGGCGGGCATCCCGCCTCCCGGTATTCCACGGGGACAATCACATAAAACCTCCGGCGGGGACTGGCGATGCGGCCCTTTTGCTTGAGTCTCCTTAAGGCCGCTTCCAGAGCGATGGCCGAGCGCTGATCGGCATCTATCGCTTCGGTCAAGGTGAAGGTATAGCGCCCCTTAGCCTGGAGTGCGTCCACAAAAGCGGTTATTGAGGTGAGCATCATAAAGTTCCTTCATCCATTTCGTTTGCGAAAGCTAACAGATAATGTCAGCTTTTGCAAGTAAAATGGATTAGGCGCCCCTCCCTGACCGCTCCAGTGCTCTTGGTGGCGCCGGCAATAATTACAGATCAATTACATCGTTTGCCTTCAGAACTCTCTTGGCAAACGCTGAATTCCGGGAGTCGGTTCACAACCATCTTTCCCCTGATCATGCTAGCCAATCCCGCTTGCCTCTGCTCATTAGGAGATTGGTAGAAATATGGGAGCAGTAGATTACTCAACCAACGGGTCAAGACGGTCTGCCTGTCGGGCAGCCCACGTAAGCCATTGCTGGAGCTTACTATCCGGTTTTATCTCTCCGTATTTCTGAATACCCCATTTCTTTACAGCCTCAATGTATGAACGGATCTTTTGGCTTCGATGCCAAGACTCAACCTCCTCGTCCAGGTCTTTCAGTTTTTCCTCTTCCTCCTGCCTTATCCTCTCCGCCTCTTCCTCCCGTTGCCTTTTCTCCTGCCATTCACGCTCCCACCGTTCCCTCTCCGCGCGCAGACGCTTCATGGCTATAGCTGTCTTGATCAGGCCGCCGACAAACGAATTCAGGTAGTCCTCCAGCTTCTGTCTCTTTCCATCGGACCATTTCTTGCGGGTATTCAAGGAACTATCGTTCTTAATCCTCAGGGATAATTCCCCATTCGGAGAATAGTCATACTCCTGTCTGCTATACATCCAGGGGTGTTCTTCCTTTTCTTTCCTCTGGGCAGCCGTCAATTTTTTCTCGGTACGATTGAGGTCTTCATTAAGGGCGAATGGAATAATTTCATCCATAACCGACACGGAGTTGGAAAACGGCGGCTCTTTGGCAACAGATATATCGAA
>JAFGRP010000218.1 GCA_016935075.1 Deltaproteobacteria bacterium
ACGCCGTGGTCCCAGGAAAAGGCCTCGTGGACCAGGGGCATGACGCTTGCACGGCGGCCGCCGAAGACGAAGATGTCGATGGGAACGCCCTCGGGCTTCTCCCAGTCGGGGCAGATGACCGGGCATTGTCCCGCCGGGGCGGTAAACCGGGCGTTGGGATGGGCGGCCGGCTCACTGCCGCCGGGCGTCCAGTCCCTGCCCTTCCAGTCAATGGCGTGCTCGGGAGGCGGTCCGTCCATCCCCTCCCACCAGATGTCGCCGTCGTCGGTCAGGGCGCAGTTGGTGAAGATGATGTTTTCCTTCAGGGTGTCCATCGCAGACGGGTTGGAGTCGTAAGATGTGCCGGGGGCAACGCCGAAAAATCCGTATTCAGGGTTGATCGCGTGCGGTCTTCCGTCCGGACCGATCTTGATCCAGGCGATGTCGTCGCCGATGCACTCGCATTTCCACCCGGGGATGGTCGGCGTAAGCATGGCCAGATTGGTCTTGCCGCAGGCGGACGGGAACGCGGCCGCGAGATGAAACCATTTTCCGTCCGGGTCGGTCAGGCGCAGAATGAGCATGTGTTCGGCCATCCACCCCTCCCGTTTCGCCATGGCCGAGGCGATGCGAAGCGCGAGGCATTTCTTTCCCAGCAGGGCATTCCCGCCGTAGCCGCTCCCGTAGGACCAGATCAGATTCTCCTCCGGGAAATGGCTGATGTATTTCTGTTCCATGGGGGCGCAGGGCCAGGGCTCATCCTTCTGCCCCGGGGTGAGCGGCGCGCCGATGGAATGCAGGCAGGGGATGAACTCGCCGTCGACGCCGAGTTTCTCGATCACTCTTGTTCCGACCCGCGTCATGACGTGCATGTTGCAGACCACGTAGGGGCTGTCCGTGATTTCGACGCCAATCTTGGCGATCGGCGAATCTACGGGGCCCATGGAAAAGGGGATCACATACAGGGTGCGTCCCCTCATGCAGCCGTCGTAAAAACCTTTCATCGTTGTCTTCAGCTCTTCCGGAGCGATCCAGTTGTTCGTGGGTCCTGCGTCGTCCCGTTTCGCCGTGCTGATAAAAGTGCGCGCTTCGACCCGTGCCACGTCACTCGGTTGGGAGCGAAAAAGGACGCTGTTGGGACGTTTCGCAAGCGGTATGGTCACACCGGCGGCCACCATCTGCTTCATCAGACGGTCATATTCTTCCCGGCTGCCGTCGCACCAATAAACAGAATCGGGCCGGCACAAGTCGGTCGCTTCCTTGACCCAGGCATTCAGTTTTGCATTTTGTACGATCATTAAAATTCTCCTATGTTTAAATTACGGAGACGCAATATCAAACCTGAGTTCCTTTTGCAAGGTTTTCAACCGGTCTTCCGTTTGGGACTGGCGGTTCCCTTTTTAATCAGTGGGATTCTTCCATCGCCCCCGCGATGTACATCATTGCCAGGAGCATGAAGACGAGCGTCTGGATACACGAGGTGAAGATCATAAGTACGAAAACCGGCAAAGGCACCAGAAGCGGAACCAGCAGGAGGACGACCGCCAGCACGATGTCCTCCCCCATGATGTTTCCGAACAGCCGGACGGAGAGAGACAGCGGCCGGGAGAGGTGGCTGATGATTTCGATCGGCATCATGATCGGTGTGAGCCACCAGACCGGTCCCATGAACTGCTTGAAGTATTTGACGCCGTGAACCCTGATCCCGACGATGTGGGTCATAACGAAAACCACGACGGCCACGGAGACGGTCGTGTTGAGGTTCGCCGTCGGCGACTCGAAGCCGGGGATCAGACCGAGGAGGTTCGAGGTGAGGATATAGAGTCCAAGCGTCGCGATCAGCGGGAAAAACTTTCGTCCTTCGTGTCCCATGGTGTTGGTGAGGAGGTCGTCGAACCCTTCGATGATCACCTCCATGACATTCTGGAATCTCCCGGGGAGAATGTTCATCCGGCGGGTGGCCAGGAAGGAGAAGATGGCGAGGATCGCCATGACGAACCAGGAGTAGGAAACGACGACGAGATGATGCTCCTTTAGCCAGTGGTTTTCGAAAAATAGAACAGGTTCCATTAGATGACCTCTTCAACGTGATTTTTCCCGGATAACGCCAGAAGGGTTGTGATCATGATGTTCAAAACGACGACGGAGAGGCCGATGACGAGGCCGATCACATCGACGAGGTTGCGGGAAATAATCCAATAGAGCGCGATGGCCGTGACGGCCAGGCGGAGGTAGTACCGGAACATCAGGGCTGCCCGGGCTCGGTTCAGATGTTTGCTGAAGACGTTCAGAAGGTTGCGGTAGAGCCAGTGAAAGTTGATGACGCTGATCAATCCCCCGAGAAGGATGCCGAGGCTGAAGCGGTGAGATCGCAGAAAAAGACTTCCCCCAACCAGTACGGCGAGCAGGATCCAGTTCGTGATCTCAATCCTTTTTTGGAGGGGGTCTTTTTCGGTGCGGTTCACTTTTCACATCCGTAATGAGCGGTTGTTCGTCCTTGACATAGGTCTTGATCAGGAGGTACATATTCCTGAAACCGGCGGCGATGCCTATCAGCAGAAAAAGGAGGGTGAAATAGGGTCCCGTTCCCAGCTTCCCGTCGATCCATGTTCCCAGAAAAAAACATCCGAAGATGGCGAGGACCATGGCGATGCCGATGCTGCTCGCATAGGCCATCCGGATCGCGGATTTTCTCGTCTCCTTGTCCACCGTTTTTCCCGTAACACAATCGGGGCATGAAGTCAAACAAAAGAGGGAAGAGAGGAGGTGTTCAGGCAGGCGTACCGGCGGCTGTCCGTGTTTCCCGGTACCAGTCGATGGTCTTCTTGAGCCCCTCCCGGAAGTCGGTCCCGGCCCGGAAACCGAATTCCTGGAATGCCCGGTCCGTATTCAGCATCCGCCGCGGCTGGCCGTCCGGTTTGGACGCATCCCAGACGACCCGTCCCTTGAAACCCGTCAGCTCCACGATGAGGCCGACCAGGTCCCGGATCGGGATCTCAAACCCGGAGCCGATGTTGACCGGTTCGGGTTTGTCGTAGCGTTCCGTCGCAAGGCAGATGGCCTCCGCGGCGTCTTCCACGTAGAAGAATTCCCGTGTTGCATTGCCGGTTCCCCAGACGACGATTTCCGGATCTTCCCGAGTCATGGCGTCCACGCACTTCTTGATCAGGGCGGGGATGACGTGGGAGGAGCGGGGGTCGAAGTTGTCGCCGGGACCGTAGAGGTTGACCGGCAGGAGAAAGATGGCGTTAAAGCCGTACTGCCGGCGATAGGCCTGGGCCTGGACCAGCATCATCTTTTTGGCCAGGCCATAGGGGGCGTTGGTTTCCTCGGGATAGCCGTTCCAGAGGTCGTCCTCCCGGAAGGGCACCGGCGTGAACTTGGGATAGGCGCAGATCGTTCCCAGGGCGACGAACTTGTCGATTTTCCGGAGATACCCCTCATGGAGGAGCGGAACGCCCATCATGATGTTATCATAGAAAAGGGAACCGGGGTTTGCCTGGTTGAAGCCGATCCCCCCGACCTTGGCGGCGAGATGGACGACGACATCGGGGCGCTGTTCGTCGTAAAGCCGCTGGATGTCCTCCGGGCGGATCAGGTTGTATTCGGGAAGATCGGCCACGAGAATTTCAAGATAACCCCTCTTCCGGAAGGTCCGGAGGAGATGTTGTCCCAGAAAACCCTTTCCGCCGGTGATCGTGATTCGTTTCCCCTTCATGCCGCCGTCTCCTTATCCAGCAATGTTCAGACCCTCCGGTGGCTGCCGCCGGCGTATCCCGCATCGAGGAGGGTCTTCTCCTTTTCGGCGGTTTCCAGGTCCGCGGCGATCATCATGTCGATAAGCTTCTCGAAGCCGACTTTCGGTTGCCAGCCGAGGGCTTTTCGCGCCTTGGTTGCATCGCCCAGGAGGACGTCCACATCTGTCGGACGGAAATAGCGGGGGTCGATGGCCACATGCCGCCCGCAGTCGAGGTCCAGCTTCGCGAAGACCTTCTCGGCGAACTCGCGGACCGAATGGGTCTCGCCGGTGGCGATGACGTAATCGTCGGGACGCTCCTGCTGGAGCATGAGCCACATCGCCTCGACGTAATCCCCGGCAAAGCCCCAGTCGCGCTTCGTCTCGAGATTCCCGAGGTAAAGCTTTTCCTGGAGGCCGAGTTTGATCCGGGTCGCCGCCCGGGTGATCTTCCGGGTGACAAAGGTTTCTCCACGGCGGGGGGATTCGTGGTTGAAGAGGATTCCGTTACTGGCGAAGATCCGGTAAGCATTTCTGTAATTGCGGACGATATGGTAGGCGTAAACCTTGGCGGCGGCGTAGGGGCTCTGCGGCTGAAAAAGGGTCGACTCGCTCTGGGGGGGCGGCGCCGCACCGAACATCTCACTGGAGGAGGCCTGGTAAAAGCGGGCCTGGATTTCCGTCTTGCGGATCGCCTCCAGGAGGCGGAGCGTGCCGAGGCCCGTCACGTCGCCGGTATACTCCGGCATGTCGAAGCTCACACGGACATGGCTCTGGGCGCCCAGATGGTAGATCTCGTCCGGTTGGATTTCGTGGAGGAGATCGGTAAGCTGGCCGGAGACGGAGAGGTCGCCGTAATGGAGATAAACCCGCGCCTCCGGATCGTGAAAATCCCGGTAGAGGTGGTCGATCCGTTCGGTATTAAAGGTGCTGGCCCGGCGGATGAGGCCGTGGATTTCGTAGCCCTTGCAGAGTAGAAACTCCGCCAGATAGGAACCATCCTGGCCGGTGATCCCCGTGATCAGCGCTTTCTTCATTGAAAAACCTCCCTTGCCGGATCCGCCCCCGTCGGGCTGGCCGGTTTTTAGGTGAGACCTTTGGGAATCGTGATCCCTCCGCGCGCTGGATATTTTTCGACCTGCGCCTCCAAAGCTTCGCTACCGGGGCAGGTGCATAAGAAAAATCTCCAATGCGCGCTTCCGGGATCCGATTCCCAAGTTATGCAAATGTCTCTATGCATAATAATCGCGGTACCAGGCGACGAATCGCCGGATCCCTTCCGTAATCGGCGTCGCGGGCCTGAAACCGACGACGGCCATGAGGTCGTCCACGTCGGCGCAGGTGGCGGGCACGTCCCCCGCTTGCATCGGCAGAAAATTCCGGATCGCCTTCCGGCCGAGCTGTTCCTCCAGGATTTCGATAAACTCCGTCAGGGCGACGGGCCGGTTGTTCCCGATGTTGTAAAGCCGGTACGGCGCGAAGCTGGAGGAGGGGTCGGGGGAATCTCCCTGCCAGTCCGGATTAGGCGCGGGGACCCGCTCCAGAACGCGGACGAGCCCCTCGACGATGTCGTCGATGTAGGTAAAGTCCCGCTCCATCCGTCCCTCGTTGAAAACGTCGATCGGGCGGTTCTCCAGAATCGCCCGGGTAAAGAGGAAAAGGGCCATGTCCGGCCTTCCCCAGGGCCCGTAGACGGTAAAGAATCGCAATCCCGTGCAGGGGAGTCTGTAGAGGGAGGCATAGGCGTGCGCCATCAGTTCGTTTGCCTTTTTCGTGGCCGCATAAAGGCTGAGCGGGTGGTCCACGTTATCGTGAACGGAAAAGGGCATCCGGGTGTTGGCCCCGTAAACAGAACTCGATGAGGCAAACAACAGGTGCTTCACCCCGTGGTGACGGCACCCCTCGAGGATGTTCAGAAAGCCGACAAGATTGCTGTCCACGTAGGCGCGCGGGTTTTCGAGCGAATAACGGACGCCCGCCTGGGCCGCGAGGTTCGCGACGATCTCGAATCGGTTTTCCCCGAACAGCCTTTCCATCGCCTCCCGGTCGGCGAGGTCCGCCCGGACGAAACGGAAATTTTCATTTTTCCCCAGGAGCTTCAGGCGCGCCTGCTTCAGCGTTACGTCATAATAGGAATTCAGGTTGTCCAGACCGACGACGGCATTTTCCTCGGCAAGCAGCCGGCGCGAGAGGTGAAAGCCGATGAAACCCGCCGCACCTGTGACCAGGATCTTTCGCATCGTTTCCTCCGCATGGATGTTTGCCGTCATTTTCGAATGCGTTCCTCACGGCCGGCATGGCGGCGCCGGATCTACAACGATCCCCTGAAAAAAGAGACCTTCATGCTGTTACAGTGCCTTCAGGACCCTGGCGCAGGCATCGACGGTCCGGGCGATTGCCTCGTCCGTGTGCGCGAAAGAAACGAAGCCCGCCTCGAACTGGGAGGGGGCGAGGTTGATTCCCGCCGCCAGCATTCCCCGGAAGAAGCGGGCAAACATGGCCGTATCGCTCCGTGAGGCGGAATCGAAGTCCGTCACCTCATCCGCCGTGAAGAAAAGGGTGAACATGGACCCGACACGGTTGATCCGGACGGGAAGCCCTTTTTCCCGGAAACGGTCCAGGAAGCCGCCGCAGAGGTCCGCAGCCCTCCGATCGATCTCCGGATAGGAGCTTTCCCGGAGAATATCCAGTGTCGCGATCCCTGCGGACATGGCCAGGGGGTTTCCCGAGAGGGTTCCCGCCTGGTAAACGGGTCCGGTGGGGGCGAGATGCTCCATGATCTCCCGCCGGCCGCCGAGGGCGCCGACGGGGAGGCCTCCCCCGATAATCTTGCCCAGACAGGTCAGATCGGGGACGATGCCGGTCAGGGTCTGCCAGCCGCCGTAGGCGAGACGGAAGCCGGTGATGACCTCGTCGAAGATCAGAAGGGCGCCGCTCGTGCGCGTGACCTTGCGCAAGGTCTCCAGGAATCCGGGACGGGGCGGCACGACCCCCATGTTTCCGGC
>JAFGRP010000219.1 GCA_016935075.1 Deltaproteobacteria bacterium
AACCGATGAGGGGGTGCCGATCCGCCATCTCCTTCAGCCGCTCCAGCGCATGGACGCCCAGGCGCGCCGCATGGTCGCAGAGGTTCCCCTTTTCGATCGCCTCAATCGCAGCCAGACCGGCCGCCGCCGCCAATGCATTCTTTTCGTGGGTGTAATGGCCGATGGAGCGGTCTTGGCAGGTGTTGTACTCCTCCCGGGTTACAATTCCCGCCAGCGGCACGATCCCGCCGCCGAGCGATTTGCCGAGGACCAGGATATCCGGCGTCAGATAATGTTCGCTCGCGAACATCTTTCCGGTCCGTCCGAAGCCTTCAATAATTTCATCGAAGATCAGCAGCGCTCCGTATCGCCGGCACAAATCCCGGACCCCTTCCCAGTATCTCTTGCTGGGAACGACGGGGTTCGCGGAGACGGGTTCCCCGATTATCGCGGCCATCTCCGGCTCGCGCCGCAGGACCAGTTCGATCTGCCGGAGGCATTCGGCATCGACGTCGTCCGGGTTCGCGAACCCCCAGGGATTCCGGTAATAATTGGGGAACTCCACATGATACGCCCCGGGTACGAGCGGGCCGATGCCGCCGTGAAAGTGCTCCTCGCCCCCCACGCCTGCCGCTCCGAAACCGGCTCCGTGGAAGGACTCCCAGAAGGAAATCGTCTTGAAACGGCCGGTCACCAGTTTCGCCAGTTTCAGAGCCATCTCGATTGCGTCCGTCCCCCCCGGGCAGAAGAGGGTTCGGCAGAGGCCGCCGGGCGTGATCTCCGCCAGTTTCTTTGCCAGTTGGACGGCCGGGATGTTCGTATAGCGGCGGGGGCAGAAGGTGAGCGATTCGTCCAACTGTCTCCGGACCGCCCGGATCACTTCGGGATGGTTGAACCCGGTGTTGTGCACCCCGTTGCCGTGCATGTCGATGTACTTCCGGCCCGCCAGGTCTTCAATATGGACACCCTGCGCCCGGGCGATCACGTTGAGGACAGGGGTGGACAGGCTCTGATGGAGAAAAACCCTCGTATCCTCCTCGAACCAGCCCCGCGCCTCGCCGGACAGGTTCCGCTCCCAGTACTTCCGTCGCGCCGGCGTGGTGTTGACATCCCCCTGCTCCGTTTCCGGCCGACCGCCCTGCCTTCCGAACCCTTGTTTGACCATGCCGATCCCCCTCTCGATTCCTCCGGGTGATTGTTGGGACACCCTGCGGCAAGGTGTCCCAAAAATCACCCCAAATCCAGGCCAGTTGTCCGACTTATACCACGTTTTACCGCATTTTCTTATGGATTATCCCTGTGAACGAGGTCCGGATCAAGTGGAAAAAGGGATCGAAACCCTGGCAAAAGAAGATTTGACTTCACCGGGTGGGGATGTTACGGAAAACAGGTAGAATTTCATTGCGGAGGCAGAATGGCAGCCATGGAAAAACCTCATCGATCGGAAGGCGATATCAATATTTCCCCGCGCCGGCGGAAGTGGCAGGAGGAAAACCTGAATGGGCAGACGCGGGCGCTCCTCGCGGAGGACGAAAAATACTTTCTCAAACAGTCCCTCTCCACCCCCTGTCTGAACGCCATGCGCGCCTGCGGCGGGATCTGGATCGAAGACCTCCAGGGCAGGAGATACATGGACTTCCATGGAAACAACGTCCACCAGGTCGGATTCGCCAACCCGGCGGTGATCGCCGCAATCAAGGAACAGCTGGACCGGCTCTCCTTCTGTACCCGGCGCTACACGAACCGCGTCGCCGTCGATCTCGCCAAAAAGCTTGCCGGGATCGCCCCGGGGGACTTGAACCGCGTCCTCTTCTGTCCCGGAGGGGCCGAGGCGATCGGCGTGGCCCTGAAACTCGCACGGATCGCCACCGGACGGCACAAGACGATTTCCATGTGGGATTCCTTTCACGGGGCTTCGCTGGATGCGATCTCGATCGGCGGCGAGGCGATCTTCCGGCAGGACATGGGCCCGCTGCTGCCCGGCACGGAGCATGTTCCGCCTCCCGACGAATACCGCTGCATTTACGAATGCCGCGGCCGCGGGGGCTGCGACATGATGTGCGCCCGTTACGTGGAATATGTCCTAGAGAAAGAGGGGGACATCGCCGCGGTGATCGCCGAACCGGTACGGAGCACCCCCTACATCCCGAAGCCCGAATACTGGCGGATCATCCGGAAGGCCTGCGACCGCCACGGGGCGCTCCTCATCTTCGACGAGATCCCCCACGCCCTCGGCCGGACGGGCCGGATGTTCACCTGTGAGAATTTTGACGTGGTCCCCGACATGCTGGTCATCGGCAAGGGGCTGGGCGGAGGCGTATTGCCCCTTGCGGCCCTGATCGCCCGGGAGGGCCTCGACGTCGCGGGTAACCGCGCCCTGGGCCACTATACGCACGAAAAGAGCCCCGTCGCCTGCGCCGCGGCCTTGGCCGCAATCCGGTTCATCGAGGAAAACCGTCTGGCGGAACATGCCCGGGAACTCGGGCAGCACGCCCTCGGGCGGACGGCGGGTATGATGGAACGCCACTCCCTGATCGGCGATGTCCGCGGCCTGGGACTTTTGCTGGGGATCGAACTGGTCAGGGACCGGACGACCGGCGAGCGGGCAATGGAAGAGGCGGAAGCGGTGATGTACGCCGCCCTCAGCCGGGGCCTCAGTTTCAAGCTCACGATGGGGAATATCCTCACGCTGACGCCGGCCCTGACGATCACCCGGGCGGAGATGGACCGGGCGCTGGACATCATCGAGGCGAGTCTGGAGGAGGTGGAAAGCGGATTCCCGCTTTTGCGGGAATAACGGCTTTGACGTCCATGGCCGCCGCAAAAATAAAAACCAGGCGCAAGCCGCGGCGCGCGCCTGGTTTCTTTCGTTCGTCCGGAAGATAATCCGGAACGGAAGGATTACTCGATGATGATCATCACCTGTTCCGTATCGACACTGTCATTGGCCTTGACCTTGATCTCCTTTACGGTCCCGCCGGCGGGGGCGTAAATCGGATTTTCCATCTTCATGGCCTCGAGCATGACAACCTCGTCATCTTCCTTCACCGGATCGCCGACCTTGACCAGAATTTCCAGAATCTTCCCCGGCATCGGGGCTTTCACCTCTACACCCATTCCCTTGACCTCCGTCGTATGATGAATTATTTCCCTGCAGCCGCCGTCCCGCTGCAAGCCGATCTTCCTCTGCAATCGATCACCGGGATCAAGTTTCCCCCGCGAACGATGCGTCTGCCCTGAAACGGACTCCGGGGGGTTCCTCTATCCTTCTCCGTCCGGCCTGTCAAGGCAAAACTGCAGGGACCGTCCGTACCCGTATCACCCGCACTACCGGATCGAGCGAATCAGGCGGTAGATATAGTCCAGATCGCCCATTATTTTATCGTTTTGTTCTTTGTCTCCCGGTACCGGTTTCCATTCCGGAGACTTCTCGGCCAACGCCATTTCCAACTGCCAGCGATGGTTAAAGGCCTTGCCGACAAGTTCCAGGACGGCCCTTTTTTGATCTGCCGTGATCGAAGGTTTGTTGATCCGGTTCGCCGCCTGAATCGTCAGTGCGATGGGATCGAGTTTTGCTGCCGCCATGACGACGTTCCTCTCGCGGGCGTTCAGAATCACCCGCTGGGAAAATTCCCTCTGAAATTGGGAGGCCGTATGAAAGGTCTTCTTCCGGAGATCTGTCAGAGGGTTCGTCCGGATTCCCGCCGCCCGGATCCGCTGCTCCGCCCCCGCCGTCATCCGGTACTCGACGGGGATGTAGGTCTTCTGCAGAAAGACGTTCTGGAAGATGAACAGGGAGATGAAGCTGATCAGAACGGCCACGATCGGCGTCGCCGCCCACGCCCCCGTAATCTCAACGACCATCCGCCAGCGGATCCCGCCGCCCCCCCGGATCAGTCCGATCCCGATGACCGAACCGACGATCGCCTGGGAACTGGAGACGGGAACAAGGGGAAAGGCCGGCAGGCCGTGACCGAGGAGAAATGTCTGCAGATCCTGCGACGCAAAGAGAAACAATACCAACGCGTTGGCGAGGACGGCCACCAGGGCCGCAACCGGCGACATCTCCGTGATCCCCGCCCCGACGGTCAACATCACCTTTCTGCCGTAGGTGAAGGTTCCCACGGCAATGGCGACGGCCCCGATGAAAAAGAGTTGCTGCGCGGCGTTGAGCTTGAACCACCCGAGAAAGGAGATGTCCGTAAAAGGGGAGACGGGGACGAAGATGCCGACCACGTTGGAGATGTTGTTGGCCCCCAGGGAATAGGCGCCCGCAATCCCTGCGAAAAGCAGGCCTGCGCGTGTGAGGGCGTCCAGGCTGAACATATGGATCTTCACGTATTTGATCAATCGGGAGATCACTTTGTAGAACAGGGCTGCGAAGATCCCCGCAAGCACCGGGCTGATGATCCAGCTCAGGACGATCTGTTCGAGGGCGCCATAATCAATGAGCGTTCCGGAAAAGAGGTCCCAGCCGATGATCGCCCCGACGATCGCCTGCGTCGTAGAAACGGGATAACCCAGGGTTGTCAGCCAGTAAACGGTGATGGCGGCCGCCAGCGCCACGACGAAAGCGCCGGCAATTGCATTTACGGCACCCAGTTCGCCCAGGGTTTTCGCGGCGCCCGCCCCGCTGATGACGGCCCCAAAAATGACGAAGATTCCGCAATAGATCGCGGCCTTTCTGAAACTGATCATCCGGGTGCCGACGGCGGTTCCGAATACGTTTGCTGCATCGTTGGCCCCGAGCGACCATCCGAGGAACAGGCCGCTGGTCAGAAAAACGGCAAACATGGCGGGCTCCTATAAACGGCGTTTAATGACGTAGATGTTGAGGCGGTCGGAGACATCCTCGGCCTCGTCAGCAATCCGGTCCACCTGCTTCGCAAAAAAACGCAGGTGCATCTTGTGGCTCAGGCGGAGGTTCGGCCGTCCGAAAATCGCCCGCTGAAGACGGGTCGTGACCTTGTCCGATTCCTTCTCCCAGAAGACGACCTTGTGGATATGGTCGGCCACCGCATTGATCTCCTTGAAGAAGGCGCGGCAGGAGCGAACAACCGCCTCAACGGCCTCGACGGAAGCTTTCAGGAGTTCCTTGAAATCATCATGAAACTCGACGCAGATGTCGGGGTGTTCGATCTCGAACTGCCAGATCAGCCCTGTGAAGCGGTCGAGCAGGGCGTCCATGTCCTCAAGGAGTTCCATGACGTCCCCCCGGGATTCAGGAATCAGCGTCTTCTGGTAGAGATCCCGTTCGATGGAACGACGCAGGGCATCCCCCTTGTGTTCCGTGTCGCGTATGCTGGCCAGGCACTGGGCAAAGGCCTCCATGTTTCCCTTCAGATAGGCGTCCATCCCGTTCTTGCACATCAGCCCCGCCTCGCTGACCTGGTCCAGAAATTCGTCTATCTCTTTTTCGATCCCGATTCGCCTCTTCAGTATGCTCTTGAGTCTGCTCTCTGCCATTTTCCGTTCCCCTTCCGGCTTCGATATTGCATCAACACAAATCTTGACAAACGTTTAAAGATCGGCTTAGTTTATGTCAAGAGAATTAATTTCACCCCATGGATAATCAAAGGTTATGAATCTAAACCAACTGAGGGTTTTCTACCTTACAGCAAAGCACGGCAGCCTGAGCGCCGCCGCGGAGGCCCTCTTCATCACCCAGCCCGCCGTCACAAAAGGCATCCAGCATCTCCAGGAGCACTATGAGATCAAGCTCTTCAACCGTTTTGGAAAGAAGATGGCCCTGACGGACGCGGGGGAGGTCCTCTACGGCATCGCCGAATCGATCTTCGAGATGGAGAACCAGGCGGAAGAGAGCCTCCGGGATTTCCAGCAGCGCAAGCGGGGTTTCATCCGGATCCTCTCGAGCGAGAGTTTCGGCGCCTACTACCTCCCCTTCATTCTCGACCGTTTCAGCCGGGTGAATCCCAAGGTCCGGGTGTCGATGGAAATCCTGCCGACGGAACTGATCGTGGAAAAAACCGCGGCACTTGCCAACGACATCGGCTTCATCTCCTATCCCGTCCCGCACAAGAAACTCGTCGCACGAGAGGTTCTGGAGGACAGCTTTCAGCTCATCGTCCCCCCGGGACACCCCTTCGCGGCGAAATCGTTCATCGAATCGGAGGATCTCGCCGGACACTCCCTCATCGTCCATGAAAAGGGATCGGCGCCCCGCCGAAGCACCGAGGAGTACATCCGGAGACACAACATCAGCATCTCCATCCCGCTGGAATTGTCCAACAACGAGGCGGTCAAGACCGCCGTGGAGGAGGGACTGGGCGTTGCCGTCATCACGCGGCGCGTCGTCAGCAAGGAGATCGGCATGGGAAGCCTCAAGGCGATTCCCCTCTCCGATCCGGCGATGACGCGGAAATTCTATCTGATCCACCACAAGGACAAATACTTCTCACGGTCCCTTCAGAGCCTGATCGACATGGTCGATCAGTGGGTCGAGGAATACCGCCTTGGGCTCCATTGATCGATCTGATTCCTCTCCGGAAATCACAGGTTCACCGTCGAGCAGGTGCTCCGGACGGTCGATGACGGATGCCGCGGTCACCATCTGCAACCAGTTCCGCCGCAGGGAGGGGTGTAAGAAGAGGTGTCGGCTCCGACGGATCATGAATTGACCACCCTGAGGGAAAAAGTCGATCCAAAAGGTTTCCACGCGAAGAAAGTGTGATGCTCAAACAGTGAAAAGTACGAAAGGAATAAATGATTGGATATGAACGAAAATCTTTACGAAATGCTCAGGTTGCGCTTTCCCGGGAATCCGGATGCGCCTTGTCTGATCCTGCCGGACGGCGATAGGGTCAGCTACGACAGACTGGACCGGGAGTCCGCCAGGTACGCCGGCCTTCTTGTATCATCAGGGGTGAAGCCGGGAGACCGTGTCGCCGTCCAGGTGAGAAAATCTCCGCAGGCGCTCTGTCTCTACCTTGGCTGCCTGCGAGCCGGCGCAGTTTACCTGCCGATGAACGACGCCTATCAGCGTCACGAGATTGAATTCATTCTCGGGGATGCCACTCCCCGCGTCCTTGTCTGCCGGCCCCAGATCCGGGCGCTGGCCGACGAATTGGCGGCGAAATCGGCAGTGGCCCGGGTGATTGAACTGGACGACAACGGGGGCGGCGCTCTCGCGAGCGAAGCGGCGGCGCAACCCGACACTTTCAGTACCGTAGTGCGCACCGGCGATGACCTTGCTGCAATCCTCTATACCTCGGGGACCACCGGGCGCTCCAAGGGAGCCATGTTGTCACACCGGAACCTCTTCTCCAACGCCGATGTGCTGCACCGTTATTGGGGGTTCCGACCGGGAGATGTGCTGCTGCACATGCTGCCGATCTTTCACGTTCATGGCCTGTTTGTGGCAACCCACTGCACGCTGATGAACGGCACCCCGATGTTCTTCGAACCGCGGTTCGACGTCGGGCGGGCCATCGAGTTGCTTCCCAAGACAACGGTGTTCATGGGCGTTCCCACGTACTATGTCCGTCTGCTTTCAGAACCGGGATTTACGCGGAAGCTGTGCGCCGGCATGCGCCTGTTCGTCTCCGGTTCGGCGCCACTCCTTATGGAAACGTTCAACGCGTTCAAGACACGCACCGGCCATACGATTGTCGAAAGATACGGCATGACGGAAGGGAACATGTTTTCCTCCAATCCCTATGACGGGGAACGACGCGGCGGAACGGTCGGATTCCCCCTGCCGGGCGTATCCATTCGCATCGTGGATGATGAGAATCGGCCGGTCCAGGGAGGCGGGATCGGCCAGATTCTCGTCAAGGGAGAGAATGTCTTTTGCGGATACTGGCGGATGCCGGAGAAAACCAGGGAGGAGTTCACCGACGACGGCTTTTTCAAGACCGGCGATATGGGTAAAAGGGACGACGACGGCTACATTTCGATCGTCGGCCGTTTGAAGGACGTCATCATCACGGGCGGGCTCAACGTCTATCCGAAGGAGATCGAGGAAATCATAGATGCCATGCCCGGTGTGTTCGAGTCTGCTGTGGTGGGGGTGCCCCATCCTGATTTCGGTGAGGCGGTTGTCGCCCTCGTTGTCCGGCTGGCCGACGAAGCCGGCGGCGCAATGACCGAAGCCGGCATCATCGCCGCATTGAAGGGCGTACTAGCCAACTTCAAAGTGCCCAAGCGCGTCCATTTTGTCGCCGCACTGCCGCGCAACAGCATGGGCAAGGTCCAAAAGATGGTACTGAGGGAGCAATACGCCTGATCGTCGGGAATGATCACCTCCGCCTCAGCCAATGCCGGTTCCGTCTTTTGCATTGTCCCGATGACCACCCGCCAGTCCGAGGAAATTGCCCGATCATCCCTCTTTCGATGATTCGGTAAAATCACCGATGATGAGCATATTCATTCTTCACTCCTGCGGATTGTTGAGGGACTTCATATTGACCTCTTTGCCGCTGGCCTTCTGAAGCATTCTCTCAATATCGACCAGACCCTCCAGAGAGTCAATCACCGGCGCCGAACTTTCCACCACAGGCCAGTTCCGCCGCAGGGAGCGGTGACGAAGCCAGACGGGATGCATCCCCGCGGCTTCCGAACCGCAGACGTCAATACGCCAGTCGTCCCCCACATAGACCGACTCCCCCGGCGCGACCTCCAGTCGAGCGAGGCACAGGCGAAAGGGTCCGGGATCAGGCTTTGCCGGGACATCGCCTTCGCCGGCCACGACGATCACTTCGAAGAACCGCGTCAACTCCGGATAATTTCCCACGCGGTGCATCCCCGTTCGGGTCTGCCCTTGGGCATTGGTAATCAGGGCCAGA
The DNA here is from genome assembly GCA_016935075.1 of Deltaproteobacteria bacterium. Taxonomy (GTDB): domain Bacteria; phylum Desulfobacterota; class Syntrophia; order Syntrophales; family UBA5619; genus UBA5619. Next base: position 8,784 of record JAFGRP010000219.1, read on the forward strand.
CGATACCGGTTCTGCAGGGCAGTCAGCACCGAAACCGCCTCCGGGAAAAACCGGGTCATTCCCTTGACCCGCTCCCAGTACTCGGTTTCCCACCGCTCAAGAAGCGCGGGGTCGGGTTTCCACCCGTAATGCCGGGATACCGCCTCCAGGATTCTCTTCCGGGAAAAATCGGATCGGGCATGGAAGCGGGAGCGGATCTCCCGGTAGACCGTCAGGAACTCCTCCCCGGCCGCCGGTCCTAAAGCTTTAAGGGCCTTTTGCTGAACTTCCTTTTCAGCCGTGCGGAAACCGTCCGCCGAATCGACCAGCGTCTGACCGAAATCAAAGACGATTGCACGGATCATCCTTGTTGCCTCCCATGCATCCCACCGAGACGATCGATCTCGCCGGGGATCTCCCTGCACGAGGAAAGGATGCGCCAGGCCCCTCTGAATGTGCAGCCCCGCGTCAGGCCGTTCGGAACAACGAGGCAGCGGAGACCGGCCGCAAGCGCTGCCTGAAGGCCCCGTTCCGAATCCTCCACGACAATGCACTCATGCGGGCGGCAGCCGCTTCGATGCATGGCCAGCCGGTAAGGCTCGGGATCCGGTTTCGACAGCGCGTAGTCATCCCCGGTCAGAATGAAATCAAAAAAGGATAGAAGCCCTGTCGCTTCATGCATGGTCTCGAAGTGAGTCCGGTGGGAGTTGGTCACGATCGCCAGGGTTACCTTGCCTTGGAGCAAGCCCAGGACCTCACGGACCCCGTCCATGACAGGCACGCCACCCTGAAGGAGCTCGGTGTAGCGACGGTTCCTTTCCGTTCGAAGGTATTCGACCTCAACTGGGGGAACCCCCTTCGCCTCAGCCAGATCGAAGGCGCTTTTGCCCTCCCGGAGGGAGATCTGCTGGAACAGCTCCTCCGTCAGTGTGACGTCTGCCCGCTGGAGAAGCTCACGCGTCGCCTGAAAGTAAAGTCTCTCGGTATCCACCAAGACACCGTCGTTGTCCCAGAATACCGCTCGGATCATCGATTAGCCGCTTCTGAAAAATTCAAATGTTTATAAGCTCATAAAGGACGGCCGCCCTGTCGCAGGCGGCCGTCTGTAGACTACCATATCGCCCGAAGCGTGACAAGCGGGCAGATCCATGTGAAGCCCCCTCCCATGGCGCGGGGATCGAGGGCCCCAGCTCCCGGTCAATCCTTCCCGTATTTTTTCAGGTAGGGACCGAAGAGATCTTCGTCCGACGGCTGGTAATTCGGAACGGGCACGGCCACCCGCGTATACATGAGGAACTGTTTCCAGTTGATGTTTTCGCAACTGATGTTCCCCGCCCAGGTGCCGCAGCCCAGCGTGTCCGTGAAACCCAGGCAGCTCGTCCAGCCGCCGCTGTTGGCTTCGGTATGGCCCATATTGCAGACGATGCGGCTCACGTTCGCGCGAAGACCGATCTTGTGCATCCGCTCGTCGATCTTCGTCTGGATGTTCACCGAGTGCCCCTCGCCGGAGAACTTCAGCATCTTCTCCATGCGGTCCAGCATTTCGTCAAAGTCCGTCCACTTCCAGACGGTCAGGACCGGAGAGAGCTTCTCGCCGGAGAAACGGTCTTCGCGGCCGATTTTCTCGCCCATGACCATCAGCATCTTCGTCTCCCTGGGGACCTTCAGTCCGGCCAGATCCGCGATGAACAGCGCCGACTTCGCCACGATTTCCCGGTTCAGGGCATGGCCGTCGGGCCACATGGTCTTTCTGAGGATCTCGCGCTCCTCGGTGCTGCACAGGTAGCCCCCCTCGGCCTTGAGGGCCGCGATCATCTTGTCGAAGATGCATTCCTCGATCGCAATCGCATTCTCCGAGGAACAGGAGGCCGCATTGTTCGCAATCTTGGACTTCTTGAGCTTGGCCGCCACCGTCGGAATGTCAACCGTCGAATCCACGATGGAGATCACGTTTCCGGCGCCCACGGTCTGCGCGGGAACCCCCGCGGCATAGACGACCTTCACCAGCGCCGCGCCGCCCGTGGCCACCGCATAGTCGCAGTTCGCCATCAACTCCTGCGTCTTTTCATTGCTCGTATGGCGGATGCACTGCACCAGATCCAGGGGCGCGCCGACCTTTGCCAGTGCCTTCCGGATGTGCTCGACCGTCGCATAGGTGGCCAGCTCCGTACGGGGGTGCGGCGAACAGATGATCGCATTGCGCGTCTTCAACGTGGAAAGCGCGATGCAACAGACGGTCGATTCGGGATTCGTGCAGGGAACAACATTCGCAATGACGCCGATCGGTTTCGCATACGTCCGGATCCCTTTCGCCTTGTCCTCTTCCACCAGACCGCAGGTCTTCACGCCGATCTGGTCATAGAGCGTGCCGCGGACCTTCGTCCCGATCTTGTGCACCTTGTCTTCATAGACGCCGATGCCCGATTTCTCGACGGCGAGCCGTGCCAGCTCCTCCGCCGTCTCCTGTTTCTGCAATTCCCAGCCTACCGCCAGGACCATCTCATCGACCTTCTCCTGCGGCCAATATTCTACGGTTTTGAAAGCCGCCCGCGCCTTCTCGTACATCTCCTTGATATTGTCTTCCATATTCAGAATCTCTCCCTTCACATTCGAAATCTTTCTCCCATCAGATCTTCCGCCGGGGATCATCGATCTCCTCGACGATGGCCCAGCCGGAACCCTTGATCTTCTGGCGTTCCAGAAAGATCTGCTTCCACTCTTCGGGCGTCTGGGCCTCCATCGCCTTGGCGACCTTTTTTCTCTCTTCCTGCGTCGGAACCGGCCGGTCCTCCGGCCCGTCATACCACTCCTTCGGTGTCAGGGTCTGGCCGAGGCGGACCGGCGTCTCCCGCTCAACCTCTTCGCAGTAATGGGAACAGGTTGCGAAGGCGCGGGTGACCGCAAGAATCCCCCAGGTCGCCTCGGGGGTAAAGCCGAGGTCAAACATCACGGCGCCCGTGGCGCCCAGAAGATCGATGTCAACCGGCTCCCGGCTCAGTCTCTGCGCCGCCTTCACAATCTCCTTCATCAATGAAACATACCGGCCCGCCACACCCGTCTTTTCGGCCCGGGCAATCATCCGCTTCGCCATCGGGTCTTTCAGCATCAGTCCGGAGACGCCCAGCGCGGGATCGTTCAGCCGCGCTTTGACCACCGCTTCGACAATCTCGGCCAGCGGTTTACCCTCCTTCGACTGCCTGGCCAGGATGCCGTCCATCAGTTTCCCGATCTCCTGGTAGGCGCCATAGGCGTGGCCGAAGGCAAGGATGGAGGAACCGGCAGCCTGGGTCAGGATGGTCTTGCCGCTCGCGACAATCCGCGAGATGTTGGCCGGCGAGGAGAGGCCGTCCTCCAGCATGCACACCATGACATAGTTGAGCATCTTATCTTCCTCGATCAGAGGAATCCGCGACTGGAAATCGATGAACAGAATGTCCGTCAGACCGTACCCCTGCTCCACAAGCTCCGTTGTGTCGTATCCCCGGGCTACGATGCGGTGGACGTTCTTATATGCAATCTCGGAAACCCACTGGAAGCGGTCCCTCTCGGTATCCATCGGAACCGTGCCGTGCTCCCTGGTCCGGTAATTAAAACGGAGTCTCGGATCGTCTAAATTGTCCATTTTTTGTATTCTCCTTCCTCTTTCTGCTTTCTGGCATATTCCTGTCTCTCAGCCTGGCTGGGGACTTCCCGGTCGGCGGGACCCTTGTATTTGATCATGGACAAGTCCAGCATCTGGACCATGGGCTCGCGCTTCGAGGCCGCCCAGGCGCGACCCTTTTTCATCGTGTAGGTGGCATGCGCCGCACAGCTGAATCCGCGGCAGACGCAGCCGATGCACCAGGCCGCATTGGGGGAAAACCCCAGCTCCGCCAGCGCCGTGTTACCGGCGCCGATCATGTTCACCGCCACAAACGCCTTGCCCTCCTTCTTCCGGCGCGCATTGAAATGTTTCTCGATCGAACGCTGCAGGGCCAGATAAACCCCGCTGCAGAGCTGTTCATGCTTGATGTGCGTCGGTTCGGCCCGCGGATCCCCGTCGAGGTGCTGCGGCTGCCCCATCCCCATGACGGCCAGCCCCGCATCCATGTACTCATCCACCAGGATCTTGCCCATCTCTTCGAGGGTTTTCCCTTCCACACGGGCCCGCTCGATGTATTTGTGCATCATGTAGCCGTGCGCCGCCCCCGGGCCGTGGGCCGACCCGAAGGTCATGACGGCTGCGGCGATGGCCGCGGGGAGGTTGGGCCGGCCGCCGATCACGGCGATGGCCGACGCCGCGGACGGCGACATGGAATGTTCCAGAAACTCGCCTGTCTCATACCGCAGCATGTCCGTCTCGTTCTCCGCGGGAATCCGGTTCTGGAAGAGGATGAAAAGCATGTCGTAAAAATTGTAGCCCGCTTCCGCCAGATCGCTGACGCTGTACCCCCTGACAACGGTCTTTTCTTCCGTCTTGTACGAAATGGCCGTCTTTCTCTTGATTAACGGTTGTCTGTCCATTGAATCTCCCTCCAAAAGTTTATAATGCTGATTTATAGAAAATGTTCTGGATATAAGTCAAAATAATAATAATTATATTTTTGATAATAATTTATACCATGCCCGTATGAAAGCGCCCGGCGCCACCCTGCCCGCTCTGCGATATCAAGGTCACTTCCTCATTGCAGTATAGATAAGGTTTTGGCGATAGGTCAAACTGATAATAATTATAACTCTATAGTAAATTCCTATATCAGCCGGCCCGTCCGCGGGACGACTCATCCGTCGCAGATGTGCGGGTGCGGCCTCCGGTTCGGAACCACCCATTGTTTTTAACAATGCCTGTATCAATTTTTTCTACTTGACTCCCATCACGAATGGGATAATAGCTTTTATGCGCGCTATCCGGTCGATGGGTGCGCGGTTTTTTTCGCATCTCTCCCCCGGGGGAAAGGAGGTGATAGGCAAGACATCATCGATGGCGTGCGGTTGTTTGCCGGTTCTTGAAACCCGTTGCCCGTGGCGGTCATGACCTGCAGATGGCAACGTTTCCGGATCAACCCGTTTGCGAAGCCATCAAACTCAAGTCATGGTTGAGAGAGTTGAAAATTATATGACTCACCAAGTCAAGGAGGAAATGTCATGAGAAAAGTCATCGGATTGATTGCAATCGCAGTATTGCTGGCAGGATTCGGTTTGGCGGATCTGTCCCAGGCGGCACCTGCGCCACAGTTCAAGTGGAGGATGCAGAGTTCCCACCCCGCAGGAGCCCCTCAGATTGTATTGTTGCAGAGAATGGCGGCTGATATCGAAAAGATGTCGGCGGGGAGGCTTAATATCGAGATTCTCGCAACCGGCGCTATTGTCAAACCCTTCGAATTGATCGATGCCGTGGACAAGGGCATTATCGAAACCGGGCAGTTTTGGACCCATTACACGATGGGAAAGCATCCGGCGGGCAGTCTCTTCAGCTCTCCGCTCGGAGGAGCCGGCAGCGGCCTGGATCTGATGAACCATCTCTCCTGGTACCTGCAGGGGGGAGGGCGTGACCTCTATCTGGAGTATTACAACAAGATCCTCAACAAGGATGTCATGGCCTTCATGATCGCGCCGGACGGCCCTGAGGCCTTCGGGTGGGCCCGGAAGAAACCTGAAAAGCTCCAGGATTACCTGAAAATGCGATTCCGCATGTCTTCGGGTCTGTCGTCGGATGTTCTGAAGGACATGGGCGGCACGCCGGTGAACGTTTCCGGAGGGGAGCTCATCCCCGCCCTGGAGAGGGGGGTGATCGACGGCGGAGAGTGGATCAACACGGCCAGTGACCTGAAGGTCGGCCTCTATGACGTCTGCAAATACTACTCCCTGCAGGGTCTCCACCAGGCCATCGGCATCCAGGATATCATCATCAACGGTAAAGCCTGGCGCTCATTGCCGCCGGATATCCAGGCGATCGTTCAATGTGCGACCACCAAATCGATCCTCGACGGCATGCTGTACTTTATCGAGGAAAACGCCAAGGCCCTGAAGATCCTGACAACCGAAAAGGGCGTCATCCTGTATGATGCCCCCGCCGGTTATTCGGAGGCCTTCATCAAGTCGGCGAAGAAGGTGCTCAGTCAATTCGAAGCGAAAGACGCCTTCTTTAAAAAGGTCCTCGAATCGCAGCGCAAGTATGCCTCGGTGGTGGTTCCCTTCACCAAGGAAACCAACAAGCTGGGGCAGCTGATCGCCGGCGCCGCGGAAGTGAAGAAATAACCCCATGAACCACCGGTCGCCGCGTTCCATAGCGGGCCGGACCGTCAACCTATGGTTTTGCCCTGAAGGGTCCTTCCCGAATCGATCGGGGAGGACCCGCCGGGCCGGCCGAGGAAAATCTCAAAGAGTCGCTGGAGATCGATTTATGGAAGCAACTTGGATCATTCAAATCCCGGCCATCCCGAAATTTTGGAGTGTAACGCGATGAAAAACGTCGATCGTTTCATCAAGGTGATTGACCAGATCAGCATCTGGTCGGGAAAGATCTTTTCCTGGCTGGTCCTCCCGATGGCGGCGGTGCTGGTCTGGGAGGTCTTCATCCGGTATGTCCACCGCCCGACGCTCTGGGCGATCGACATCTCCACCATGTGCTACGGTGTCCATTACTGGCTTGCCGGCGCCATGACCCTCTATCTGGG
>JAFGRP010000220.1 GCA_016935075.1 Deltaproteobacteria bacterium
AGCTCAGTCGGTAGAGCAACGGACTGAAAATCCGTGTGTCGACAGTTCAATTCTGTCCTGGCCCACCATAAAAATCAAGGGGTTGCGGAGAAACACCGCAGCCCCTTTTTTCTTTGCCAATACATCTTTTACCGCTATATTATTATATTTTATTTAGTCCCTGTTTTCATCATACCTGAAATGATGTGAATATGTATTATTTTGTAATCATGTAAGTATTTTCTTTTGAAAAAAAATGACCTGTGCTAAATTATATGATATAATTAGCAATTAGATGACTATCGCATACCCGAATCATTCCTTGCCTGTCTCTGCCTAAACGGTATGCTTGAATGCACCGGGGTCCTCTCCGGCTTAGACCGCATGGTTATGATTTTTCTACTGATGCTGTCTCTATAGATGAATTTGTCGCCTTCAGCCTGGGAATGTTATGGGGAAAAAGTGAAAAGGCATTATCTGCCCCGGAGAAAGTAAAATGATTCGTTGGAAGAAGATTATTGTATTTATAGAAAAAAATGGCCTGGTGTTTATTGCTGTCGCCATTATTCTGCTCTATTGGGTTATTGATATTATTACAGCCGGGCGAATGGTGAGCCGATTCCTGATCACCATTTCCCTGTTGGCCTATGGGATCTTCACCCAGTTTCTGATCAATTCGCAGAAGGCGGCAAAAGATTCGCTGCGAGTGAGTGAAGAACACCATAGGCTCATGATTGAAACTCTGCCCCTTGCCGTTTTCGTGGATGCAAAAGGTAAAATCGTCTACGTCAATCCGGCCTTTCTGACCATGCTTAAGGCATCTTCACCGGATGAGGTCGTCGGCATGCGCATAACCGATTTTGTTGCCCCGCAACTGTTTGACACCCTGATGAAGCGAAGACGGAGCATGGCCGACGGAGAACACACCCTTCAACCGCTGGAACTGAACCTCCGCTGTATGGACGGGACCTCCGTCACGGTGGTTTCCACACCCATATCGATTATCTTTCAGAAACAGCCCGCCGTTCTGTCGGCTCTCTATGATATTACAGAGCGCAAAGGCAAGGAGATAGAATTACAAAAGGTCAATAAACTTCTTCAAATATACAGCGGGGAAATGGAAGACCTGCAGGCCAGACTGAAAGAGCAAGCGATCCGTGACCCCCTGACGGGTCTCTTCAACCGCCGTTATCTGGAAGCAACCATTGGGAGGGAATTGGCCAGGGCATCGCGGGAGGGATTTCCGATCGGTGTAATAATGATCGATATTGATTCCTTCAAACAGGCCAATGATACTCACGGTCATCAGGTGGGTGATCTTATCCTTCAAGCTTTGGGAAATCTGTTACTCAGCAGGATACGGGCCGGGGATATTGCCTGTCGCTATGGTGGCGATGAATTCCTTCTTCTTTTACCAAAAGCATCACGCGCAACAACATCCGAGCGGGCCGAACAATGGCGTATCGGCTTCGAGGCCTTGAAAACTGTCGATGGTGAAAAGGTCCCACCAACGACGATTTCTCTCGGTGTGGCAGTCTATCCCATGGATGGAATAACAATGGAAGCGGTGATCCATGCAGCGGATCAGGCCATGTATCGTGCAAAGACTTTGGGACGAAATCGAGTCGTTCTGGCGTGATTCCAAAATGAAAAACATCCGCCGGATGTTCCCGGTGAATTCGACATCCCTGAGAATCTCATATCCCTGAATGGGGTGTAATTAAATCAGAGAAAACTTGATTTTAGTTGGTTTGGTCGGTTTGGATAATATCTCTGCCGGAATCGACAGTTTTCCAATTGCGCTTAGTTACACTGCCGGACTCGGCCGTCCGGCAGAGGTAAAAATCAACTCGGTTCCCAGATAGAGATTGTCACCCCAGCCGGCCTTGAGCAACACGGTTTTATCCTGACGTACCATCCATACCTCAATTTGGTTGCCACCGATGTGGCCGGCGCCCGCCTTCCGGGCCAAGTCGATCATCCACTTTTCCATTTCCTGTCGGGCAAAGGCCACTGCCGCCTCCAGATCGTGGAAATCACGCATCCCTTCCGGTAAAAGGACGCGCAATGCACCACCCTTGTCCAGCGGTGTGATAAGCACCCGCCGGCGTTGAATTACGCCGCCAGCCACAGCCCCTGCGGCGTTAGCCACCTCGGCGTGGGGCGGAATAACGATCCGGGTATGCAACTGCTCTGCGACAAGAGGCAAGTAAGATTCCACCGGCGCGCCAATAGCCACCATTGGATGGCACAGGGTTAAAGTGCAGCTGAGACTGGCGCAGCCGCAGTTTAGGCCGCGCGCCGGTAACAGCGCTGCCGTCTGCATAGCCTCCCAAGTCGATGGATGGCCCGAGCCGTTCAGGCGTTCCTCATCTCTCAAAACTTTCGTCACCAGCGCCGTGGACACCCGTTCAGACACGCCCACCACTACATTGCGACACAGATCCCCTGGGTCGAGGAAGCCTTGGGCGGCCAAAATCTTTGCACCCAGACGAGCAGCCTCCGTGTGCCACAGGTTCAGGCATCCTTGCGCGTGCAGCGCATCGGTCGGTGTGAATCCTGCGCGTTGCACCAGCTGCTCGGCCACCAAATGCTCGATGCAGCGCAAAAGTGGTGCGCCATAACGCACCTCATTCATCAGCGCCGCTATCGACACCGGACCATCATCGATCTTTTTCCAGACCACTTGCTCCTCGCTGTCAAGGCGCCGAGAGGGTTTACGGCGCTGTAGCAGAAACTCGGCTGCCACCTCGCTGCGTGGCTGTAAAGTTACCTGATTGGCCAAATCGACCAGTACTTGCGGATGTTGATTGGCCAGCAAACTCAGCGGCACAACCCGTTGCGGTCCGATGCACAATTTTCGGTCGGCGTCGAATCTCACACGGCTGTCACCGCCCAGGCCTACGGTATGCACATCCACCGCTTCGACCATCGTGTGCCAGCGGCCCACCTGGGCACCTTCGGGGTTGAGCCGGGGGCGACCCTCGCACAACGCGACGATATCGGTCGTCGTACCGCCCATGTCGATCGCCCATAGCGTGTCACTTTCAAACCGGACTCCAGACTCGGCGGCCAGGTGCCAGGCACCTATAGCGCTGGCAGCCGGCCCCGATAGAATCGTTTCAATGGGCCGCTTAAGAGCCCACTCGGCCCGTACCAGCGAGCCGTCACCCTTTACAACCATCAGCGGTGCGCTGAGACCGTGCACAGCCATCGTATTGCGCAATGTGGCGATCAGCTCCCGTATCAGAGGTACCAGTCTGGCGTTGAGAGCCACCGTCGTTGCTCGCCGTATCGAATCGAGGTGGTTGGTCAGGTCGTGTCCGCATGTGACTGGCAGACCGGTAAGCTCCTCGATGAGCATCCGAGCGCGAATCTCATGAGCCGGATTACGCACGCCGAAATAACCTGACACGGCAAAGGCCTCGACCTGATCACGCCGCGCCAACACTGCTTCGCGCAAAGCCACCTCGTCCAGCGGCACGACCTCATTACCGTGGATGTCATGCCGGCCTGCCAAATAGACCACATCGTCCGTCACCAGTTCTTTATCGAAGCAGTACTGGTGGATCAGCTCCGGATCGTAGCCAATGAGCAAAAGACAGACCGGACTACCGTGGCCCTCAACGATGGCGTTGGTTGCCAGTGTGGTGGATAAGGCTACCAGGTCCACATCGCCGGCCATGGGTGCTTCTGATTGGGCAAAAGCAGCATCAATGGCTCCACCGATGCCTATAGCGAGGTCATGGTGGGTGGTCAACACTTTGGCTGCACATAAGATCTGACCACTGTCATATTTCACCAGAACGGCGTCGGTGTAGGTGCCGCCCGTGTCAATCCCCAATGCAATTGTCATGCACCCATCCTTGCATCCCTGATTTACCGATTCATAATTACCTCAAAGCATCTTTCTGCCGAAAAAGGTCTGATTCACGAAGGGTCTGCCGGGCAAGCCGCAGCCTTCAAACGATTATGATCCGTGCATCGACGACGGACGCCCCCTGTTCGTGAACGATAACCGGATTGATATCCACTTCACGGATCTCCGGGTGATCTGCCGCCAATTGTGCTGTCCTCCGCAGGAGATCCTTCAGTATTCCGGTATCCTTCGGTTTCTGCCCGCGAACGCCGCTCAGCAGAGGGTATCCCTTGATCTCATGGATCATCTCCCCAAGGTCAAGATCGGAAGGGGGGCAGACACGGAAGGAGACGTCCTTCAGAACCTCCACAAAGATCCCGCCGAGACCGAACATAAGGACTGTGCCGAACTGGGGATTCCGGATCATGCCGATAATACATTCCTGGCCCTTGTTGGCCATTGGTGAGACAAGGGCGCCCATAATCTTTCCCGGATTGCTGACCCGGGAGGCGTTGGCGACAACCTTCGCGAAACCCTCGTGGACCGCAGCCCCATCCCCCAGGTTCAGCAGGATTCCGCCAGCGTCGGACTTGTGGATGATCTCGGGGGAGACGATCTTCAGCGCGACGGGGAAGCCTACGGCCGAAGCGGCCGCGGCCGCCTCATCGGCCGTCCGGGCCAGCGTGGCGGGGGGAAGAGAGACACCGTAAAGAGAAAGGAGTTCCCGGGCCTCTGTTTCCAGGAAATTCTTCCTGCCCTCCTGCTTGACCGCCTCAATCAGAGTCCGGGCCTTATCCACATCCGCCGGAATGGCCGGCAGCGGCTTGGCGAGACTGAACTTTCCCCTGCGGGTGGCGAATTTGGCCATATAGGCCAGGCATTGGGCGGCCCGCTCCGAGGAGGGGGTCAGCAATACGCCGTTTTCGGCGAGGGTCTGCATGGAAGGGAAGGGGGTCTGGGCAAAGGAGGTGTGAACTGCGATCGGCTTGCCGTACTGGCGCATCAGACGGACCAGTTCCCGGGATGTCTTTTCCTCCAGTTCGCCGACGTGCGGGGCTATGATCTCCCTGAACCCGCCGAAAAATCCCGTGACATAGACCGAATCGATTCCCGGTTCCTCCATGAGCACCTCGACGACCTTGTTGATCATGTCGGG
>JAFGRP010000221.1 GCA_016935075.1 Deltaproteobacteria bacterium
TGCTGCGGCTGACCGTTGCCCAGAACCGCCTCGCTCAGCTCCACCCCGCGGATCTGGCGGACATCATCGAGGATCTCGATATCCACCAGCGCTCCGCCGTATTCCGTTCGCTCGATGTGGAAACGGCCGCCGAGACACTCGAAGAGACGGATCCGAAGATCCAGGTGAGCCTGATCGAGGAGCTCTCAACGGCGAATGCCACCGACATCATCGAGGAGATGTCTCTCTCCGAAGCGGCAGACCTCCTGGGTGATCTTCCCAAAGACAAGGTGGAAGGGATCCTCATGGAGATGGAGAAGGATACGGCGGAGGATATGAAGGAACTCCTCGCCCATCCGGAAGAAAATGCCGGAGGGCTGATGACCACCTCTTTCTTCAGTTTTGGACCCACTGTGACGGCGGGGGAGGCTATGGAGAAGATCCGGCTTGAAGCCGAGGATATGGATCTGATCTATTACCTCTATGTCCTGGACGGCGAGGAGCATATCCTCGGGGTGCTGACCCTGCGGGATCTCCTCGTGGCGCCTCCGGAAACGGTTCTCTCGGATCTCATGGATACGCGGGTGGTTTCGGTGAATATCGAGGAGAAGAAGTACCGAATCGCCGACGATTTCGCCAAGTACGGGATCATGGCTATGCCGGTCGTCGATGACGAGGACCGCCTGGAAGGGGTCATTCTCTTCAAGAATCTTCTCGAAGTGGTGGCCCCGAAGTTGGGCCGATAGGAGACGGCGATGGATGAGGAAGGCGGCATAAGACCATGGTTGATTTCCTTTCCGGTGGCATCCGCAGATTCAGGCAGTCTCTGGCCGTCAGGAAGTACTGGCGTTCGTTAGGGCTCTTCTTCGCTCTGATCGGACCGGGAATCATTACCTCCAACGTGGACAACGACGCCGGCGGCATCACAACCTACTCACTCGCCGGCGCCGAGTACGGTCTTACGTTTCTGTGGACCCTTATCCCGATTACCGCGGCCCTGATCATCATTCAGGAAATATGTGCCAGAATGGGCGTGGTTTCGGGCAAGGGGCTTTCCGACCTGATCCGCGAACGGTTCGGCGCTCAGATTACGTTCTATTTGATGATCATCCTGTTTCTGGCCAATCTGGGGAACACGATTTCAGAATTTGCAGGCGTCGCGGCGAGTCTCGAGATCTTCGGCATCAGCAGGTATATCTCCGTTCCGTTGAGTGCCGCCTTCGTCTGGTGGCTGGTCGTCAAGGGGAATTACAAGTCCGTGGAGAAGGTATTTCTGTTTGCCTGCGTCTTTTACATTTCATACATTGTCTCCGGCTTCATGGGGAAGCCGGACTGGAACGACGTCGGGTCATCCCTCCTGAAGCCGACCTTTCGGATGGATACGGGATTCTTGACGATGGCCGTCGGTGTAATCGGGACGACGATCGCCCCCTGGATGCAATTCTATCTGCAGTCATCCGTGGTGGATAAGGGGCTCAAGGCGGTGGATTACCCGTACATCCGGATGGATGTCATTCTCGGATCGGTCACGGTCAACGTGATCGCCTTTTTCATCATCATGCTTTGCGCCGTCACGCTCTTCCGCAACGGCGTCCGGATCGAGAGCGCCCAGGATGCCGCACAGGCTCTTGCGCCATTGGCCGGGGAATACTGTTCCTGGCTGTTCGCGTTCGGCCTTCTGAACGCCTCACTCTTTGCCGCATCTATCCTGCCGATATCGACCGCTTACACGATCTGTGAGGCCTTCGGTTGGGAATCCAGCCTGAACCGCAAGTTTCTGGAGGCCCCTCAGTTCTATGGTCTCTATTCGCTGATGGTTCTGCTCGGCGCGGGAATCATCCTTTTGCCCGACATGCCGCTGATCCGAATCATGTTCTACTCCCAGGTCGTCAACGGGGCAATCCTCCCCGTCGTCCTGGTTTTCATGCTGCTGTTGGTCAATGATCGGCGGATTATGGGGGAATACAAGAACGGCCCGGTGATGAACATCTTTTCTTGGTTGACCGTCGCCGTCCTCACCTTCCTCTCTCTGGCGATGATTTTCCTCGCAATAATCTGAAAAATTATTTCATTGCAGAATCGACCCGATCCGATTCCATCGGACGCGATGATCATCATGGTTCCAGGACCAGTATATGATCAGCGCCTTGCCCAGGACCTCTTTCATCGGAACAAATCCCCAGAAACGGCTGTCGTAACTCTCATCCCGGTTGTCCCCCATAACAAAGAGAGAACCTTCGGGTACCTTGACCGGTCCGAAGTTGTCGCGGGGTTGAACCGATCCGGGTATGATCAGATTGTCCACATTGACTCCGTAGGTGTCGTTCCAGGGAGTACCGTTTATGAGAATCTTTTTGTCCCGTATCTCGATGGTGTCTCCCGGCAGGCCGACCAGACGCTTGATAAAATCCTTCGACCGGTCTTCTGGATAGATAAAAACCACAATGTCCCCCCGGTGGGGCGTCCCGACGCGAAGGAGTGTGGAACGGATCAGCGGCAGCCGGATACCGTAGTTAAATTTGCTCACGAGGATATGATCGCCGATCAGGAGTGTAGGCTTCATGGAGCCGGAGGGGATCTTGTAGGCCTGGATCACAAAAGTTCTGATGAAAAAGGCGATCACGATGGCCAGGATGATCGCCTCGATGTATTCCCGCAGTTTCGATTTCGGTTTGCTCATGGGATTCCTTAGTTGTAAACGCTGGTCAGGGTGATGACGACCATGATCAGGGCGAAGACCCCCTTCACGCATATCCCCGCGGCCCGTCCCAGGATCGCCCCCCATACGGCTCGGATCGCCGGCTTCAAGCGCTTTTGGCGGAGCAGTTCTACGATCAGGATGCCGGCGAAACCGCCGAGGAAAGCCCCGGCTACGGCGCCCAGCCCAAGAAGAAAAGGGGTCATGAGGGCGGCCCCGATCAGTCCGCCGACGACGGAGGCCCAGAACGCCTTCCGGGAGGCGCCGAACTTGACGGCGCCTCCCATTCCAACGGCAAAATCGGCCAGCTCCGCGAGAATGGAAAGGATCAACAGGGTTACGAGGATCTTGAACCCTATTTTCTCAAATCCCGTAACAGCCGCATACATTGCGGCATCGATCAAAATGATGACGGTTCCCGGAAGACCGAAGAGTATGGAGAAGGTGCCGAAAAGAAGCACCAGGATGAACAGGGTCATTCCTCCGATCTCCAGGGGGGTCAACGCTGTTTTTTCCCCTTCAGCCCCGTCGGTTTGATCTTTTCGAAAAAAAGCACGATCGGGCTCGCGATAAATACAGTCGAATAGACACCGGCGACCGTCCCCACCAGAAGTGTAAAGGTAAAATCGTGGATCACGCCGCCACCGAACAGGAAGAGGATGATCAAGACCATCAAAACCGTCAGGGATGTCAGGATGGTCCGGCTGAGGGTCTGGTTTACGCTTGCATTGATGATCTCATCAAGTGACTGTCGGATATTCTTGCGGGCGTTTTCACGGATCCGGTCGAAGATGACGATCGTATCGTTGATGGAAAAACCGATAATCGTCAGAAGCGCCGCCACGATGTTCAGGTCGAATTCCTTTTCGAACAGGGACAGGAACGTGATTGTGATCAGCACGTCATGGACCAGGGCGACGATGCCCCCCAGTGCGTATCGGAATTCGAACCGCACACCGACATAGACCAGGATTCCGATCCAGGAAAAGATGATCGCCAGCAGCGCCTTTCGCGTCAGATCTTTGCCGACCTTCGGCCCGACCATCTCGATGCGTCGGAGTTCATAGGCATCCTTGCCGAAGGCGGTGCTCATCGCCTCATCAACACGCGAAGTCAGCCCTTTGGCATCGGTTCCGGATTCGGCCGTCCGGACGATGACCTCCTTGGGGCCGTAATTCTGGATAATGCTGCCCTCGAAGCCGATCGACTTGAATGCGGACCGGATCTTGTCGGTATGGACCTCATTCTGAAATTTGATCTGGATCAGGGTGCCGCCGGCGAAATCGATGCCGTAATTGGGTCCTCCATGCCAGATCAGGGAGGCGATGCCGATGATGATGACAGCAAACGACAGGATGACGGCGGGTTTCATCATCCCGACGAAATTAAAATGGGTGTCCGTTTTGATGATTTCCATTGAATTCTCCTCTATCGCAAAAGGCGACGTCTTGATCCGGGCGTTTGGCGACCCCATCCGTCCCTAAATGCTGATCCGATTGATCTTACGATTCCAGATAAAGTGGTCGAAAATGATTCGGGTCACGAAGACCGCGGTAAACATGCTGACCACGATGCCGATCGTCAGCGTTACGGCGAATCCCTTCACAGGTCCTGTTCCGAATCCGAAGAGGAAGAGTGCCGCCACCAGGGTGGTCACGTTGGAGTCAAAGATGGTCAGAAAAGCCTTCGTGTAGCCTGCCTCGACGGACGCCCGCGGTGTTTTCCCCAGGCGGAGTTCCTCCCGAATCCGTTCATTGATCAGAACGTTGGCGTCCACCGCCATGCCCATCGTCAGCACGATGCCGGCGATGCCGGGCAGCGTCAACGTTGCCTTGAAGGCGGCCATAACGCCCAGTAGAAGCAGCATGTTCATGGCGAGCGCCATATCCGCGACGATGCCGGTTAAACGGTAGTAGAAGATCATGAAGATCAGGATCAGGATGCCTGCAATGATGCTGGCCCAGGTTCCCTTGTCGATGGAGTCCTGGCCGAGGGAGGGACCGACCGTCCGCTCCTCGAGGATGTTGACCGGCGCGGGCAGTGCGCCGGCGCGCAGTACAATGGCCAGATCGCTTGCCTCATCCATTGTAAAGGAGCCTGTGATCTGGGCCTGGCCGCCGGATATTCGCTCTTGGATGACCGGTGCGGAATGGACGACGCCATCCAGGATGATCGCCAGCCGTTTTTTGACGTTCTCCGCGGTGATCCGGTCGAAATCCTTTCCTCCCTGGGCGTTGAACTTCAGGGAGACATGCGGCTCGCCGAAGCGGTCACCGATCTGGACCTTGGCGGTTTCCAGGGCGTCGCCGGTCATGAGCGTTCGGCTCTTGAGCAAAAGGGGGATTTCCGACCGCCGACCGGAACTGCGATCAATACGGGATTCGTAGGCGACGACGCTTCCCTCGGGAACGTTTCCCTTGAGTGCCTCTTCGAGGCTGTGTTCCTCGTCGACGAGTTTGAATTCCAGCAGGGCCGTGCGGCCGATCAGGTTCTTGGCCCGGTTCGGGTCCTTTACTCCGGGGAGCTGTACGATGATCCGGTCCGTCCCCTGCGGGATGATTTCCGGCTCGGAAATGCCGAACTGATCGACACGGTTCCGGATCGTCTCCAGACTCTGTTCCACGGCCATCTTCTTGATCTCGGCGGCGCGCTTCTCATTAATCTTCAGGGATACCAGCCCCTTGCCTTCTAAAATCTGCGAGGAGGCGGATTCCAGATCCGGATACTGGTTATGGAGAATCTTGTCGAAGGCCTCACGCGAAGCGACATCCGGAAATTCAAAAGTGACGTCCCTCTCCTTGGTCCTTTCATGGATTTTGAATCGGACCCGGTTATCCATGAGGTTTTCCTTCAGGTCATTCGTGACCCGGTCCAGGGTGGTTTCCACCGCCTTGGCTGTTTCCACCTCCAAGACCAGATGCATCCCTCCCTGCAGATCGAGTCCGAGGTGGATCCGGTCTGTCGGCAGGTATTTTTTCCAGGGTTCGGGCAGATCGGACGTCAGGGAAGGCGCCAGATAGACGAGTGCGGCCAAACAGAGGACGATCGTGACGGCGGCCCTGATTCTGATGCTTTTAAACATGGTTTACCCCTTTCAAACATAACGCTTCATGCCTGATTATTGTCATCATATTCATGCCTGTTGAGCCTTCTGCAGGACGGCGCCGATGAAGTTTCGAGCGACCTTGATCTTGACCTTGTCGGCGATCTCGATGGTTACGACCGTATCCGTCAGCGCCACGACCTTTCCCTGAATCCCGCCGGAGGTCATCACCAGATCCCCATGGGCCAGGTTTGCTATCATATTCTTGATTTCCTTCTGTTTCTTCTGTTGAGGCCGGATCAAAAGAAAGTAGAAGATGCCGAATAGAACCGCCATCATGATAATGAAACTAAAATCGCCGCCGCCGGCGGCGCCTCCTCCCCCCCCGGGAGCACCCATTGCATAAGCTGTATTCATCAACACAATACCCTCCTTTGTGGCAGATTCAGAAAGTTTATCTTATTGGCACATGATCTCCGTTTTTGAGCGATCGTCCATATTTACGACCTTCCGCTCCCGGTGGAAACGGTTGCGGAACTGCGGATACCGGCCCTCCAGGATCGCATCCCGGATCCTTTCCATGAGACGCAGATAATACCGCAGATTGTGAATCGTGTTGAGCACCATCGAGAGGATCTCCCCGGAAACATACAGGTGCCGAAGATAGGCCCGCGAGTAATTTTGACAGGTATAACAATCACATTCGCTGTCAAGGGGCGAACCATCCTCCCGGTAACGGGCGTTTTTTATAACAA
>JAFGRP010000222.1 GCA_016935075.1 Deltaproteobacteria bacterium
AGGGTAATCAGACCGCTTTCGACATGGGGGAGGAAGGCGTCCTGCTGCGCCTTGTTGAAACGGTGGATCTCGTCCACGAAGAGAATCGTCCGGCGCCGGTGGTGCCGCCAAAGTTCGGCGGCCTCGTCGACGACAACGCGGATATCCTTCACGCCGGAGAGCACCGCAGAAAAGCTGATAAAATGGGACTTCGTCTCCCCGGCCAGAATCCGGGCGAGCGTCGTCTTTCCCGAACCCGGCGGACCCCAGAAGATGACGGAGAAGATGCGGTCCTCCTGAACGGCCCGCCGCAGAAGGCTGTCCGATCCGAGGAGGTGACCCTGGCCGACGTATTCTTCGAGGCAGCGCGGCCGCATCCTGTCGGCCAGCGGCCGGTTGCCGTTCTTCCCATCTTGTTGATCAAACAGATCCACTTTCCCATCCTTAATGGCTTCCCTCTAACTATCCCTTGCGGCGCCCGGCCGCTTCGACAATGTCGAGGAGTGTCGTCATTCGGTCCTTCGGATTTTGACCGCAGAAGTGCTCCCAGACCTCCGGAGTCAGGGTCTTACGCAGATATTCCTCCACCGGAAAAACGGCTTTCCAGCAGCGGACGACCTGACGGCAGGGGAGTTCCCCCGCCTCCCGTTCGCAGTAGGAAAACGGCACTTCCCCACCCAGGCGCGGGCACCTCATGATCCATTCACGATATGATTTCATCTTTTCATCCGCTGACCCGTTTTTGACGGCCATCTTATCCCCTTTCTCTTCCCCGATCAAGTTCCGATAGATCAGATGACTCTTCCCTCTCCATCTCGATCAGACGCCGTTTTGCCTGTCGTTTCTTCCGCATATACCCGTAAATGAAGATGAGTGCCACAACAAACCAGAGTGCCGAAACGCTTGTGATGATCGGTATCCAGGAGACGCGGATCTTGAGATAGAGCAGCCAACACTCCTCGAGATCGGCCAGGTTCATTCCCGTCCCCCGCCGGAGCGCCCCCTCCAGATCCCCACGGTGGGTGTAGTCACGGATCAACCGGTGGAAGGCCTCCCGACCCACCTTGTTGATCAGGAAGGAGACGAACATGAAGCTCTCCGCATAGGCCAACTCCGCCGGTTCCGTCTCCGCCGGAAAGGAGAGGGTCAGCACGGGCAGCGGAATCAAACGGTCTGTCAGGACGGCCCTCGTCAGGACGGCGATCCGGGAAAAGGTCCACTCCCGTGCCTCGTAAATTGCGAGCCCTTCGTTAAGCCAGACGGGAATCGCCACACCCGTAAGGGCGCGACCCAGAGCGATATGGCTGAACTCATGGGCAAAAACAGCGAGCACGTCGATCCGGTTTCTTTTGACGGCCCGCGGTGCGCGAAGGATAATCAGATTCTCTTCGGGATAGGCCACACCGACCGCCCAGAGGGGAATCCACGTTCCGCGCGGCTGGGCTTCCCGGAATGCCTCGATGCTGGGACAAATCCGGATTTCCGTCTTGCCCGGAAAATCCACCCCGATATCGGCGATGATCCGTTTCCGGATGGGAACGGATTCCCGGCCCAGCTCCGCGGCGATCCGATCGTCGCCGGAAGCATACCAAATGACGAAACGGTCGTTTTCCAGCCGGAGTTCCCCGGCGGCAGGGGTTGGCCCTGCCATGAAAGTGAGCAGCAGGCCGAAGATAGCAGGTATCGCTTTTCCCATTGATTCAACATTTATTTACGGGTTGGCGAAGAAGCCGCGTTGCCGCCGGTACCAAAGGTTCGGGAACAGGCGGTAGAGAAACCTTGAAATGGGTCCGATGTACTCCTTTGTCCGTCGGTCGAACTGCGTCGCCTGGAGGACCTGTTCCCGGATCTCCTCACGGCTCCGCTCTTCATTGAAAATCTTGTAAGCGCAATGGAAGATCGGGCTGTACATGTTCCGCTTCTCGAGGAATTTGTGAACGTTCAGGATCGTGTTCGGCCCTTCCGGCTTTCCGTCGATCTTCTGGAGGGCCATGAGATGGGTCTCCAGCGGATTCCCGGTAAAAAGTTCATAGAAGAAGCGGCCGTAACGGTGGTTCTTGCTCGCATCCGAGGAGAGGGTTACGTACATGTCGCCTACGCCGGCTTGGCTCTGGAAGGCCTGAAAGCTCCCGCCGAGGAGACGGGAAACCGATCGGACCTCAACACCGGCACGCGAAAAAAGAGTCCCCGGGATCGAATCGCCGAGGTCCAGGCAATCCGCCAATCCCTTGACGTTGGCCACGATATTTTTCAGGGCGCCGCAGGCTTCGACCCCGACGGTATCGAAGTTGTAGTATGAGGAAAGCTCCCGCCGGTTGGTGTCTATGAATTCTCTCCGGACCATCCCGCAGATCCGCTTCTGTCCCGCCACCGTGAGGCAGACAGGATTCCCCAGGGCAACATCGATATCGAAAAACGGCCCCCCTACGGAAACCACGTCAAACCGATCCTTCAGCCGGAAGTAATTGCTGCAGATGAGCTGGGAAGGCGTGATGAGCCGTCGGGTAATCTCGTCGGCGGTAAGCCCCTTGATCGCCGAGATGAAACAGGTGTTCGTGGCCTTCCTCTCCAGAATCGGCCGGATGTGGCTGAGAATCCCGGGAAGCCGGTCCATCGTGACGGAGAGGAAGATGAAATCGTTGCCCTCGATGACCTGCTCCAGGTTATTCGTTGCATATACTTTTTGCGAAAGGCGGGGAACCTTGTCCATACCGCCGAGACGCCGGGCGAGGTCCTTCGTCAGATGCCGGGGATTCAGGTGCTCACGGTTGATCTCCCTGCAGACGTCGATGTCGTGGTAATAGACGGCCACCCGCTTGTTGTCCCTGCCGAACCGGTAGGCAAAGGCGGTTCCAAGCCGTCCCGGCCCGATGATGGCGATCCGGTCCGTATCAAGAGGCGGAATCATCGGATTCCATAACATGGTTTTTAACTTCCCATCACTTCGCGGGCAATGCCAATCCGCTGCACCTCGGACGTCCCCTCATAGATCGTGGTGACACGGGCGTCCCGGTAGAGCCGCTCCACCTTGTACCCCTTCATGAATCCGGAGCCGCCATGAATCCGGACGGCCCGGTAGGCCGCACGGTTCGCCACTTCGGATGAGATGAGCTTTGCCATCGACGCCTCCCTGGATTTCCTTCGCAGAACCGCCGACACAGGCCCTCACCGGCAATCAAGCCGGCCTCCGGAACGAACCGAAACGCATAAACGCACCCCACGCTGTTTTAGTCTTTTCACGTAAAAACCCCTGCCTGTAAAGAAGGACTTTGACATGGGATACCAGGCAACCTATACCAACCGCGCATTTTTGTAAAGCCCCGGCAGGATCGCCTGCGGACACCGTCAAGCGTTTTCTGCGACCCCTCCCGGGAAGGTGTTTTACCGTCCCATAACATTAACGGAGATCCCGTAAAGCAAGAGACGACCATGAACGAGTTCCACATGACAACCGCACTCTCCGATCACATCGACCGATACGGCGACCGCACCGCCATCCGGTACCGCCAAAACGACGCCTGGCGGGAAATGTCGTGGAACCGCCTCGGTGAACAGGTCCGGGAGGCGGCCAAGGGGCTTTTGGCGATGGGTGTCAAAGAAGGCGTAAGGATCGGCGAGGCCGGTGCAATCCAGGTCAAGAGGGAAACGGTCACAAAGGGCTGCTGCAAAAAAAGTGGTCGGCCTGAGAATCAATCGCTTTTGTGAGGACCTTTTGCCTTCGGTTGGCTCTGCGGTGCGGCCGTTTGCCTTACCTTTCCCTTCGCCGCGGCGGGCTTTTCTGTCTTCATCAGAGGCCGGATCTGTCCCCGGACGTCCTTATAGGAAGCGGCAACGACGCGCCATTTTGTCCCCTCCCTCGTCAGCGTAACGTAGGCTTCCGTATCCGCCTTCGCTCCTTCGACTTGCAGGGTCAGGTGAACGCGCGGGGCATCGTCCGGAAAATCAATATTAAAGGGAAACCAGAGACGGCAGTTGTGAACCTCCCCGAATGCGGTCCGGATCTCCCCGTTCTGGCGGACGAAGGTCTCGGCTGTCCGGTACAGCTCCGAATCCGTAACATAACGATGACCGATGAAAAGCGCCGCAACAAAGGCGACAAACAGGAGGAACGGCATACGAGAGGAAATCCCCCGCGGCCGGATCGGTCCCATCTTGTCCGGATTCCTCTCCACGCCTTCCGCGTGCATTTTCACGTTCCTTACACCCGTTTGCATATCAATTCCTTTTTCAGATCCCCGGCCTCCCTCATCGGGGTCTCATGCGCCCGGATCTCTCCGCCCCGTAAGCACTTCTTTAAACTTCCCGGTCACCCTCATCCGACATATCGGTAACGACAGCGGTTTAAATGTACCCTTTGCAACGGAAAAGTCAATACTCTTCTCCATACTCTTCTCCCTGTGAATCTTTCCTGTGAATCTTTCCTGTGAATCTTTCCTGTGAATTTTTCCTTGACAATGATACCCCCGATGGGTATCTATAACCGAAGGGGTATTATTTCTATGAACGGTGAGATGCAAAAAAAAATCATCAATCGCTTCCGGCGGATCGAAGGGCAGGTCCGCGGTCTGGAAAAATTGATGGAAGGTGAAGCACCCTGCATAGAGATCCTGACGCAGGTCTCTGCCGTGACCGCAGCGGTGAAAAGGGCGGGCACGGAGATCATCCGCATCTACCTGGAGCAGTGCATGGTGGAAACCTCCGGAAAATCGGAGGCGGAGAGGAAGCAGAAGATGGAGGAATTCCAGAGGTCCCTGTCCCGTTATATCGACATGGCCTGATCAAGGGAAAGGAACATATGAAAAACAAACTGACATTAAATCGCCGCCGTTTCCTGAAAACAGCGGGGGCGACCGCCGTGGTCGGGACGTCGGGGCTGCTGGGCGCGACCGGGAAGGCAAACGCCGGTGAGGGAAAACTGGCCACGCTGATCGACCTCAGCCGGTGCAACGGCTGTGCGGACCGGGCAATTCCGGCCTGCGTTTCCGCCTGCAAAACCATCCAGCAGGGACAGGTCCCGGAGCCGGTCGATCCGATCCCGGTCCCCTTCCCCACCCGCAAGGTCGAGGACTGGTCGAAGAAGAGGGACGTTGCAAACCGTCTGACCCCCTACAACCGGATCTTTGTCCAGAAGGCGGAAGTCGAAATCGACGGGCACAAGCGGAACGTCTTCATCCCCCGAAGGTGCATGCACTGCGACAACCCGGCCTGCGCAACAATCTGCCCCTTCGCTTCGAACCACAAGTTTGAGAACGGGGCCGTCGTTATCGACCATGACACTTGCTTCGGCGGCGCCAAGTGCAGGACGGTCTGCCCCTGGGAGATCCCCCAACGCCAGTCCGGCGTCGGGATCTACCTCAAGGTCCTCCCCACTCTCATGGGAAACGGGATCATGGTGAAGTGCGATTTCTGCAACGACCTGCTCAAGAAAGGGGAAAAACCGGCCTGCATCGAGGCCTGTCCGCAACAGGCACTGGCCATCGGCCCGCGCGGGGAAATCTTTGCGAAAGCAGAGGCTCTGGCCGCGAAAACCGGAGGATATCTCTACGGAAAGACCGAAAATGGCGGAACATCCACCCTGTACGTCTCCCCCGTCCCGTTTGAGACGCTCGACGCCTCTCTCAAACCGGGACCCGGCCGGCCGGGTCTCAGGCCGGTCAAAAGGCGGATGGCGGAAACAGACAACCTGGGAAAGGCGGTTCTTGCGGCGCCTGTACTCGGCGTCGCCGCAGGCGTGGCAGGCGCCTTCGCCTTCATCTCCAGGCGAAAAACCGGACCGGGAAAGGGGGAATGAACCATGCCGCAGCAAATCCTTGAAGAAAAGAATCGGGTGATCCGCCACGGTGTTCTGGAACTCGCCGAACACTGGACGATCGCCCTGTCCGGACTTGTCCTCCTCCTCTCCGGCATGTTCGAACTCCCGATGTCCACCCGCTACGGAATTGTATCCATTCCGGGTTTCGCCTGGTCGGGTGATTTCATCACCTCCCTCAACGTCCACTACGCCGCCTCGGTCGTCTTCATCGCCGCCGCCCTGTTCCATCTTTTCTATCACGGCCTCGCCGGCGATCGGGGCCTGATCCCCCGCAGGGGCGACCTGAAAACCTCCATCGCCGTCGTCAAGACCTTCTTCGGCAAGGGGGAGGAGCCGCCGTTTGAGAAGTATCTGCCGGAACAGAGGCTCGCCTATCTCGGAATGGCCGCGATCATCGCGGTCCTGATCCTCTCCGGCCTGGTCAAGACCTACAAGAACATCTACGCCCCGGATCTTTCACACACCCTCGTGCTCTGGGCGACCTGGCTGCACAACGGCTTCTTCATCCTGTTCATCCTGGCGTTTATCGCCCATATCGGCGCGATCCTCCTCAAACCGAACCGGCCGCTGGCGCGGGGCATCTTTACCGGCGCCGTGCGCCTCGACTACGCACGGCATCGCCACCCCCTCTGGATCGGGCAACTTGAAAGAACGGCGCATCCGTCACCGAGCGTATCGGCAGATTCAGCAGCGGTTACCACGCCTCTGACGGCCGATTCGGTTCCGGGGGTGGTTGGCCTCCCGGCGGGATCCTTGCCAATCGGGGAAACGGCAGTCAAGAACGGCGGAACGATTAAAACGATCTCCACAGCCCCGGCCCCCGCCGAAGCAGCAGCCCCGGCAACATCCCCTGCCGGCGATGCTGCGCTCCCGGAGGACGCCGTCACGTCCGGCGCACCGGAAACGGAACCGGAAACAGATCGGGAGCGAAGCCGCGATGGATTGTCTTGAAAGTGACCCAAAGGGGAATCCGGTTGAAGCCTGTTCCCGTCCATTCGAAAAAGGCATAAAAAACGGGAAACGAAAACCCCTTAACAGAAAAAGCCGGGAACGGCTGGAGAACTGCGGAGGGCAGGTCGGCAGACGCTCGGAGGAGGGGCACGGTGGAGCCGGCGGGAAGTAAACCCGGCGCGGAGCGGAACAAGAGCAAAGGGGTACAGGCGGCGCCCAGCCGGGTGATTGATGGCGAACGCTAAGCAAGCAGCGGGGTGCCGCGGGGAATGACGTGGACGGCGGTTGCCTTGAAGGATGCCATGACCTCTTTCCCCTCCGCAAGGGAAAGCTCTTCGAGGGATTGGCGCGTCACGTAAGCGACCAGTTCGAATCCGCAGTCCACGCGGATGCGGTGAAAGAGGCCGAACGGCGTGATCGTCCGGACCGTTCCGGAAAAGACGTTTCGGGCGCTCGTACCGGGCTGGGCATTCGTAGAGAGAGTCACGTGTTCCGGCCGGATGCAGCAGAGCACCTCCTCACCGGTGCGGACATGACCAACCGCTTGGATTTCGCCGCCTTCCACGGCTGCAGTAAACACCCCGTCGGAAATCCGGACAACCCGGCCCGGCAGAACCGTCTCCACCCCCACAAAGCAGGCGACGAACTCGTTCACCGGCCGGTTCATCACCTCGGCGGCCGGGCCGATCTGCTCGATTCTACCTTCGTTGACCACCGCAAGCCGGTCGCCCAGGCGCAGAGACTCTGTCTGGTCATGGGTCGAGGCGACCGCGGTCGTCCGCGTTTCTCGGAGAATCTTTTCGAGATCGCCGGTCAGCGCCTCGCGCGTCGGCGGATCGAGCGAGGAAAAGGGTTCGTCAAGGAAAATGATCTCCGGTTCCGTGACGAAGGCGCGGGCAAGGCTCGTCCTCTGCGCCTCCCCACCGGAGAGCTTCCGGGCGGATCGCGTTGCCAGGTGGCCAATGCCGAAACGATCGAGGTATTCGGGAACCGATCGTTCGATCTGGGTGCGCCCCATACCACGGATCTTGAGCCCCGCGGCAACGTTTTCGAATACGGTCGTATCGAACAGGAGCGGCTCCTGGAAGACCATCGCAATGTGGCGGTGGTAGTTGAACCCGTCTTTCCCGATTTTCTCCCCCCGGAACAGAAGGTTTCCCCGCTCCGGCTTCAGCAGGCCGGCAAGTGTCAACAGCAGCGTCGATTTTCCCGCACCGTTCGGACCGATCAGCGCCAGGACCTGCCCTTCGAACACCTCCAGGGCAGGAATCTCCAGCACCGTCGTGCCTCCCCGCCGCACCACGAGATCTTCGGCCTTCAGCAGAATCTCCGGAGATGTCGCGGCGCTCATCGGGGTCGCTCCCGCTGCTGGATCTGGGTCAGGATGGTGTTAACCAGAAAGGCCAGGAGCATCAGGATGACCGACAGGGCGATGGCGATGTCGAAATTTCCCCGGCCCGTCTCCATGACCGTCGCCGTCGTCAGGACCCGGGAGTAGCCCTTGATGTTCCCGCCCACCATGATCGAGGCGCCCACCTCCGAGATGACGCCGCCGAAGCCGGCCATCACCGCGGCCAGGAGGGGCAGCTTCGCCTCCTTCACAAGGAGCCAGAGCATCTGGAGACGCGTCGCCCCCAGGGCGAGGATCTGGAGGCGCAGGTTCGCCGGCAGGTGCTGGATGGACGCCAGGGTGATCCCGGTGACAATCGGGGTGGCGATGACCGCCTGGGCCAGGATGATCGCCGTAGGGGTGTATAGGATGTCGAGAAAACCGAGCGGTCCGTTCCGCCAGAGGAAGATCGTTACGAAGAGGCCCACGACGACGGGCGGCAGGCCCATCCCCGTGTTGATCAGGCTGACGACAAGCTGCCGGCCGGGAAAGCGGGACAGGGCCACGGTCGTCCCCACGGAGATTCCGATGAAAAGGCTGATCAGCGTCGCCGTTCCGGATATCTGGAGCGACAGGAGCGTAATCCCCAGGACTTCCCGGTCCAGCGTGAAGAGCAGTACCAGCGCCTGCTTGATCCCTTCGATGATCAGATCCATCGATCACTCCTCATGTTTTATTTCCCAAGAATACCGGCGGGGGCGGGAGAACTTCCCGCCCCCGCGACGGCAGTTTTTCAAATTTCCCGCAGGAAAGTCAAGCGACTACTTGCCCAGTTCCTCCTCTTTCTTGCCCGCGTCGGGGAAGAAGAGGGGTGCGCCGTACTTCTCCACGCCGAAGGTCTTGATAATCCCCTGCACCTCGGCGGAGACCATAAAGCCGGCGAAAGCCTTCGCCCCCTCGGCGTTCACTTTCGGCCACTTCGCGGGATTGACGCCGATGACGTGGTAGACGTTCAGGAGGATCGCATCCCCCTCCACGAGGATCGGCAGGCCCGCCAGGTTTTTCTTCAGCGCCAGGTAGGTGCCCCGGTCCGTCAGGGTGTACCCCTTCTTCTCGGCCGCCACATTCAGAGTCTGCCCCATCCCGAGGCCCGTCTCCTGGTACCACTTCTGTCCCGCCGCATTGACCCCGGCTGCCTTCCAGACCGCCTTCTCCTTGGCGTGGGTCCCGGAGTTGTCGCCTCGGGATAGGAAGAGGGCATCCGCCGCGGCGATCTTCTTGAAGGCCTCGGGCGTTGACTTACCACCCTTGATTTTCGCCGGATCGGCGGTGGGGCCGATGACGACGAAATCGTTGTGCATGACGATCAGCCGTTCGGTACCGAAACCGTCGGCCATGAACTTCTTCTCGGCGGCCGGGGAATGGACAAGCAGGACGTCCGCCTCGCCCTTCATCCCCATGGACATCGCCTGGCCGGAGCCGACGGCGATTGTCTTGACGAAATAGCCTGTCTTCTTCTCAAAGAGAGGGACCAGGATGTCCAGGAGTCCCGAATCCTGGGTGCTGGTCGTCGTCGCCAGGATCAGGTTCTTCTGCGCCGGCGCCGCCGTGCAGGCCGGCGGCGCCATGCCAATCAGCAATACCGCGGCGATAAACGCCGCACCCAAAACCTTCTGCAATTCTCGTTTCATTTTCTTCTCCTTTAATTGATGCGGAACCTATTTCACATACTTTTTTAGGACCTCGGGCAATTTGCCCTTGTCGCTGGCCACCGCCGGACAGATCGCGCTCTGGCCGGAGGACTCCATGGCCTTGACCCCCTCGTCGCTCAAGAGAAATTCGACCCAACTGATTGCCTTCTGCTGGTCGGGGTAATTCTTGGGAATCGTGATCGCGTAAAGGATCGGCTCGCCGACCAGGTCGATCGTCTGCCCGGGCTTCTTCCCCTTGATGCCGACCTTGGCCTGGGCATAGAACTTCTCATGCTCGGCGCTGGAGAGGTTGATCCTCTCGGGCAATTTGACGTACTTCAAACCGTGCTGTTTGGCGACGGAATCGTACTCGAAGGCGTAATCCAGATCCCCCGATTGCAGGAGGGCGATCAAGTCGACGGACTTGGCCCGCATCGTATTGCCCCTGGCCTTGTAGAGTTTGTCGTAAATCCCGCCGACGCCGTAATGTTTTTCCGCCAACTGCCAGACCATCAGGGTGCGGTAACCGCAGGGATCCTGGTCCGGATCGCTCCGGCCATAGGTTACCCCGTCCTTCTGGAGGATTTGATGCCAGTTGTCCGCATTGATCTCCTTGCCATGCTTCGATTTCTCCGTATAACAGAGCACCATCTGATTCGAGGCGAAGATGATGTACCAGTCTGCATAATCAGGAAACATGAGCTTCGGAACGATTTTGTAGTCGGCCGACCCAATGATCCCGCACTCCCGCTTGAGTTCCGTCACCTTCCGGATCGTCGTGGCGCTTCCGCCGCCCTCCATCAACACCTCGACCTTGGGATATTGCTTGTTGTACTCTTTGGCGACCGCTTTGAAGGGCACCGTGAGGCTACCGGCGATGAACACGGGCAGCTTGCCGGAGACCTCGTCGCAGGCCTGACCGGAGAGGCTCAACAACCCAACCGGCATAAGCAAAAAAACCATCAAAACGGAAACAACCCTTGAATTCCAACGTTTTTTCATTCTTTCAACCTCCTTCTTATGGTTTTACTTCATGCCTGGAACACATGAACCGATGACGCCTGAAAAGAAACGTTCACCCGCATACCCACCGCCAGACTCATCTCCCGGAAGGCGTTCCGGGTTATCAGCGCGGTTATGACCGGCGGCATATCGACGGCGACGTAGAGGGTTGATCCCCTGTCCGTAATCCGGGTAATTTCCCCGAAAAAAGCGTTGCCTTCGTTTGAGGGCGAAGCGGCAAGTGAAATCAAAACGTCTTCCGGCCTGACGACGGCGCGGTTGCCGCCGTTGTTCCCATCCGTGACGGCGAATATTGCCTGATCCAACCTGAACCGGGGCTTCCCCACCTCCGCGGGAACGACCGCACCCGGGAAGATGTTTCGTGACATGGCAAAACGGGCGACAAACTCGGAATTGGGGCGACGGAAGATCTCCTCCGGGGATCCCACCTGCTTGACCTCTCCGTCGCCGATGACGACAATCCGTTCGCCCAAGGCGATGGCCTCCTCGAAATCGTGGGTAACATGCAGCGTGGTGATCCGCAGCGTTCGATGCAAGCGGTGCAATTCCTCCTGCACCGCCTCACGGGTCTGGGGGTCCAGAGCGGACAGCGGTTCATCCAGGAGCAGCACGTCCGGGTGAACGCTGAGCGCCCGCGCCAGCGCCACCTTCTGCCTCTCCCCGCCGCTGAGGGTCAGGGGTCGGCGATGGAGGAGCGAAGAGATTTCGAACAGATCTACCACCATCGCCATGGCTTTTTTAATCTCGTCGGGACCGGCCTTACGCATTTTGAGGCCAAAGAGGATATTCTCCTGCACCGATAGGTGTGGGAAGAGAGCATGATCCTGATAGACAATGCTCACACCCCGCCGTTCGGGCTCGAGCCGGGTCGCCTCGTCGCCCCGGAGCCAAATCTGACCCTGCCGGATCGGGTAGAGCCCGGCAATCGATTCCAGCAGCACCGTCTTGCCGGCGCCGGTGGGACCGACAACCACCATATATTCCCCTTCCGCCACATCCAGACTGGCGTTCTTGAGGGTGAAATCCCCCAGTTCGATGCAGAGGTTCCGGATGCGGATCATGATTTCTCTCCGCGATAGACGAGGAGCCTCAAGGCTACGAAAACAATCATGGAGATGAGAATCAGGATGACGGCAACCGGCCGGGAATAGTTGAGCCCGTAGGTCTCGAATCTTTCGTAAACCAGGACCGGGGCGATCATCGGATGATAGGCGATGATAATCACGGCCCCGAATTCACTCATGCCCCTGGCCCACATCATGATGTTGCCGGCCATAATGCTGCGCCATGCCAGGGGAAACGAAATCCGGACAAAGGTTTGCAGGGGGGATGCGCCGAGCGTCCGCGCGACATTCTCCAGACGCGGATCGACCTTTTCAAAGCCCTCCTTGGCCGAGTCGATCAGAAAGGGAACGCTCACGAAGAGCATCCCAATGACAATACCCGCGAGGGAATCGAGAAACCGGATGCCGACGAACTCGAAGGCCTGCCCGAAAAAGTAGTTCCGCCCGAAGACGAACAACGGGGCGATCCCTGCGGCGGAATGGGGGATGACAATGGGCAGATCGATGAGTCCTTCGACCAGTCGCTTACCCGGAAAACGGCTTTTCGCCAACAGGTAAGCCAGGGGAACACCCAGCGTAAAGCCGATCACGGTGGCAATCAGGGCCGCGTAGAGTGTCAGTGAAATCGACGCCGTAACCTCCCGGTCAACCAGCGAATCCCTCAGAATCGAAGGGTTGGAGGCGAAAATCATCTTCAGGATCGGAAAGGCGATAAAGGCCAGGATCAATCCTCCGAGCAGCAGGAAGCTCAGCTTCAGGCTGCCGGCGAGAAACCATCTTGGCTTGAATCGAAATCCCTGACCAGTCCGGGCGGAACAGTGGGATACGGTGCCTTTTTCGGGCTTTTCGTCGATATGGTCGATCATGGCGTCGTCGCTCCGGAAAACACACTTTAGCCCAGAACTTCATTCATTTTCTCGTCATTCTCCCGGCCTTGCACCCCGTTTTCGCGGCATTTCCTTACAGCAAGATCCGAGCAGGCATCCGACAGATTTCAGGACTTTACATGGAGGATCCGGCCCGCGCTCCGGAAGTCGTAACTTCCGAGCATCTCGACCCGCTTGCGGAACAGATCCCCGTTGAGAATCTCCATCAGCGCCCGAACCCCCTTCTGGAAAAAGACGGACTGGTCGCAAATCATGTCGAACCGCTCTTTGGTGATGGGGACAAAATCAAGGCCGAGCAGGCTCGAAACAGCCGCTGTGGCGATCCCGGTATCGACGCCTCCGGACAGGACGGCCAAACCCACCTCGATATGGGTGAAGACCTCGTCGGAATAGCCGGCGATCCGCTCAACGGAAATCGCGGCCTTCTCCAGGTGGTGATCCAGCAGCAGGCGCGTCCCCGAACCGGCCTGGCGGTTGACGATACGGATCCCCTCGCGGGCCAGATCCGCAAATTCCCGGATGCCTCGGGGATTTCCCCGGGCGATCACAAAACCGAGTTCCCGGTAGAACAGGTTCACGACCACGGCCTTGATATTCGGAACCAGCCGATCCAGATAGGGGATGTTATACTCCCCCGTCTCGGGATCGAGCAGGTGGGACCAGGCAATGTCGGTAAAACCCTTTTCCAGCGCGATCAGCCCCTCCCGGCTTCCCGTGTTGGCCGAGAAGATGAAGAACTCCGGATGGGCCTTCCGCAGGCAGGTCTGGAGAATGTCGAGGACCGGATCGTTGCTGCCCGATGCCAGCAAGGCGCCCGGAATCCGTCCGCTCTTCTGTCTGGCCTGCTCGAGACCCGATTTGGCATTCGCCTCGATCCAGCCGTCGATCACCTTCTTCGGGAAAATCCACTTCCCCGTGATGCGCGTCGACGGCAAGCGTCCCGTTTTGATCAGGGCGTAAACCTGCTTTTCGTGGATGCCCAGGTAGCCGGCGACCTCTTTGGTATTCATCATCTCGTCCGACATGATTCACCTCTTCAATCGGACGGGAGCATATACGATGGAGAAGGGAATTTCAAGACAATAATGACATAATCCGACTTTTTACTACCAATTCATACCATTTAGAACCTGCAGATCCAACATCATCATACTGATCGTTCATTGGTCCGCCCGTTCGGAAGACTTTACCCAAACTCAATTTGGTCAATCGGCAAACTGCCCGTTTACGGTATCCCCGCCATGTCTGGAAAGCCCGCCTTCCAGGCCAATGACAACGACTGGTAATGCCGAATTTTTGTTCATTCTTCTTGACAATGAAGAACGCCGTTCATAAATTCATATTACGAAAGGATTTTCCTGCCAATCAAACAAATTAAACTGAAACGGGAGGTGTGCCATGAAGATCAGTGCTCGAAATTTTCTAAAGGGCAAAATCAAAACAGTGAACCCGGGTGTCGTGAATACTGAAGTCGTGGTTGAGCTGACGGGCGGTGCTGAGATGGTATCCATAATTACAAAAACTTCAGCAGACAGCATGAGTCTGGCTCCCGGCAAAGAAGTCTATGCCATCATAAAAGCGTCAAATGTTATGATCGGTGTGGATTGAAGTGTGAGAATCCGACTGACTTGAATGGCTGACTCCCGGAGGTTTCATATTAACCCCCCGGAATCATTGTGATCATAGGCGAGCGTACGGTTTGTAAGTTGATATCACTTTCCCCGCTGTTATGCTTTTCGATCCTTGATCTTCCTTGTTTTCGCCCGACTACCGCCAAACAGTTTGAGGTGGAGACATCGATTCCGATATGGGCGGATCGCGACGGATAAGGAGGATGCGGACCCTGGTTGCGCGTCCGACATGTGCACGTTAAGCCGGGGTGTGCCACCTGCCAACGCCGACATGATGCATGGCACGTCCGTTGGAGTGACAGATAGTTGGGAGCGAGCAGCTATTCAGAAGATGCCCTCTTCCCGGATGCCATAGCGCTCCTCCATCAACCGGGTCGATTCGAGATCGATCAATTGATCATACTGCGACGGGACAGATTGCTTCCCCGAAGCCGAAACTCCGCCGGCAGGCCGTGCACGGCCACCGTCGGTGGCACGGGCGTCGGTATTGATCGCCCCGCCTCCAAATATCATCCGTTGCGCAGTCATCTCCATGGCCTGGACCTCCATCAAATGCTTGGTTAATACAATCATCGAAAGAATCAGCTTTTCATCATTCACCGCAAGAACGGTGCCATCCGGCCATACCGGAACGAGGGAGTTAACATGCTGTAGTCATTATGGTTGTTTTGTGTCGGGTCAGGCAGGACTTTAAAGGAAATGCAACAATATTGTACCGGCTTTCAAAAGCGGCACAAAAGCGTCCGGACGCCTTTGCACAAAGGGTCAGAGAAAATCGGCGCGTAATCAATTTCGCGAAGACTTTTAAACATACGGGATCTCCCTTGATGTATCGGCCATTGTCTGTTCTTTCCTCTCCCGGATCAATTGTTTGTAAAACACCGATAGTTCGCAGTCCGGCCGGTTCCAGATCATTGGCTGCCGGGCCTGGAGATCGGAGTGCATCCCGCCGATCCCAACCGGAAGTTCATGGGTCATACCGACTTCGGTACCGTAATAGATGATGGGAGGCTGGTTTAGGGAAAATTGAAGACGTGCGGCGGCTTTCAGCTTTTCCGTATCGTTCTGACACTCGTACAGGAAACGGTTCATGTCATGATTGTCCAGGAAGGTCGCGAGAAAATAACCTTTGGGGTACGTTCCGAGGCGCTGCCGGAGGATCTGTTGCAGCTTCCCGTTGCAGGCGGTCTGTCGGCTGTGGGCGACGTGGGTGCAAGCCATATTCCGGAATTGGAAATCCAGAACGCCATCGAGCTCGCCGTAATATTCCCTCTGGACTCCTTCCTGGGACACACCGAACATCCATCGGAGGTATTTGTGCTTGATCTGTAGCGTCTTGAGATGCTGCCAGGTGATGCCTTCCAGCCAGGCTTCTCCGATCAGGACGGCCTCGGGGTAATCCTTTTTTATTTCCCTTCTGAAATATCTCCAGAAAGAATGTGTTGGACCGATCGCATGATCCAGCCGGAAACCGTCGAATCCAAGAGACATCCAGTATTGTGCTGCACCGACGATATGGTCTCTTGTCTCCGGGTAGTCCAGATTCAGTTTCGGAAGTTCCTTCACGTCAAGGAAGCACAGATAATCATCCGGCCAAGTGTTGAAGAGGAACCAGTTAACGTACCTGCTCTGCCGGTCTTTTTGGGCTTCCTGAAAGAACGGGTGTCTATGGGAGCAGTGATTCGGGACGAAGTCCGCGATGATCCGCATGCCGGATCGGTGCGCGCTCGATATGAGGGTTTTCATGTCGTCCAGGGTACCGAAGTGATGATCGATATTCAGGAAGTCGGTCACATGATATCCATGGTAGGCGCTGGTTTTACAAAACGGGGAGAGCCAGAGGGTGTTGATTCCAAGATCTTCCAGATATGGAAGTTTTTCCACGATTGCGCGGAGGTTCCCCCCCAGAAACTCCGGCCTAAAACGATCTCCGGAAGTAACGCCCGCAAACCGGTCGATCAAAACGTGATAGATGATTGCGTTCTGAAACCAGTCGGTCGGCGCCATGGATGATTACCTCCTGGCGGACGCTGTCTGCCCCTTGTGTGATCGGTGCAAAAATTGATTTGATTGATAAAAAGTTGCTTTTAACCGGATTGAAGATAGGGAAAGCGGCCCTGCATGTCAAGGAGAAATTGAAATCGTCGGCAAGAAACCACCGGAAATTGATTGCAATCGCCATGAAGATGGAATATTTTAAAAAAAGAATTGTCAAGACTGCATCACTATCCGATTTACACGAGCTGAAAGGGGATATTTTTCATGAACATAAAATATTATCGAGATGTCCCGACCACGGCGCCGCTGCCCGGGGTTACCAAGAGGGTGGTGATCGGCCCCGATGACGGGGCACAGAACTTCATCATGCGCGTCTTCGAGATCGCACCCGGTCATATGAGTTTCGATCATGCCCACTTCTGGGAGCACGAGATCTTCGTTCTCGCCGGAAAAGGGGCCGCACGGGATCAGAACGGGAAAGAAACCCCGATCGGCGAAGGAACAGCCGTCTTCATCCCCGGGGGAGAAAACCACTGCCTGATCAATCAGGGTGAGGATGTGTTGCGTTTCATCTGCATGATCCCGACAGGGGCCGAATAACGGGATGTTTCACCAATGGCCGAGCCGCCCGCTGAGCCCCGGGAAGAGGTCATCCGGGATGACCGGGGTCACATCCGGGATAAGAAAAAAGAGCCATGTATTGCAGAAGGGAGGCATCATGATTCAAAACATCCTCATTCCCACCGATGGCTCCGATTACGGAAAAACGGCCATCGCCTACGGCATCTATATCGCCCGGAAATTGGACGCGCAACTGATCGGGCTTCACGTTGTGGACATTCGCATCATCCGGGGCCCCGTCTTCACGGATATCTCCGGTTCCGTCGGCCTCCCCCCTTACCAGGAGTTTCTCCCGGCTATTGAAAGCGGCCTCGAAGCGAAAGCCGACGCGATCCTCCATGATTTCCGAGAGCAGTGTGAGGCGGCGGGGATACATCCCGAGACGATGAAGGTCACGGGGGTGATCGATGAGACGATCATCGAGGCGGGGCAAAAGTACTGCGACTGGATCCTCCTCGCCCAGCGGGGCGAACACTTCCACATCGGCAGCGGCGCCATTCTCGGTTCCACGGCCCAGTCCGTCGTCCGGCGCTCCGGGAAACCGGTCCTCGTCACCCCGAAATATTTCCGGGAGATCGAAAGCACGGCTGTTGCCTACGACGGGAGCGCCCCAGCCCACAAGGCCCTGAAGCTCGCCGCCGAACTGTCGGAGCGGACCGCCTGGCCGCTGTCCGTCGTCATCATCACATCTGATCCGTCCTTAGGAGAAAAAACTTCGAAGCAGGCAGAAGAATTCCTGGCGTCCTTCAAAATCGACAGCGCCACCCGCATCATTCCGGGCAAGGAGGACAAGGAACTCCTCAAATTCATCCGGGAGGGGACAGTGGAGCTCCTCATTATGGGAGCTTACGGACACAACCGCTTTCGGGAACTCCTGGTCGGTTCAACAACCTCTTCGGTGATCCGGAAGAGCCCTATTCCGGTACTCCTGACGCGCTGAGCCACGCAAATGGATCCCGTCAGGAAACAGTCGGTCTATCTGAAAACGCTCTTCTTTCTGTTCTACATCGGCCTGGGGATCAGTTCGCCGTATTTCGGTATCTTCTACAAACACGTTATTGTCTGCGCGGACGGGACCCCCGCCATCGGCCTGATCGGCCTGATTTTTTTCGTGATGCCGCTGGTCAGCCTTGTCGCAAATCTCCCCGCGGGGATACTGGCGGACAAATTCCATTCGGGAAAACACCTGATCACCCTCTTCTGTTTCGGCGTCGCGCTGTTTACGGCGCTGATCGGATTGACCGGCGAGGCTTTTGCGCATGGCTGGACGGTGAACGGTAAATTCATCTATATCTTCGTCCTGCTGTTCTTTCTCAACTGCTGCTTCTATCCGATCATGCCCATGATCGACGCGGAGACCCTCCTGTTTCTCAACAGACACTTCCGGAGGGAATTTTACGGCGCCTACCGGCTGTGGGGCACCTATGGATGGAGCGTCTCATCGATCCTGATGGGGGTCCTGCTCTTTTTTTACCGCCACGACCCCCTGATCTTTTATTGCGCGGCCCTGGCGTTCGCCGTTCTGGGATTTGCCACCTGGTCCGGCATCGAGGCCAGGCCGCCGGCCGTCCCGATCATCATCCCCTGGAATCACCTGAAAAAAGATATTCTTTTCCGCCGGTTTATCCTCTTCATTTTCCTCCACGGGGTGGTGACCACCTCCTCTTTCACCTATACCGGCTACTTTTTTGACGACGTTATGAAGACGCCGCTGGAGATCGGATTCATTCTGGGCACCTGGACCATATTCGAAATCCCGGCGATGATGTTTTCGCGGAAACTGATCGACCGGTTCGGAAACCGGTGGCTGATCGTATCCGGACTGTTGTTGAGCGGTTTCCGCCTGATTCTTTTTTCCTTCTTTACCCCGGAAACGCCGTTCGTCTGGAAGTGGGCGGCGGCGCTCCTGCATGGACCAGGGTTCGGGCTTTCCCAACTCGGGATCATCGACTTCGTAGACCGTCGGGCCCATCCGGCCATGCGCGCTACCTACCTCAGCATCACGACCGTGGCGCGGATGTCTCTGGCCTCCGCCCTGGGGGGTATTCTGGGAAGCGCGCTGATCGAGCAATGGGGCAGCGCCTTTCTGATGCAATTCTGCGGCTGGGTGACGATTGCGCTGATCCTCTTCTTTGTATTTCTGGTCAGAAATCGCAGGCCGCGCGGGTAATTGCTTCGAAGCCCCGTCCCAATACGCCGATGGCGCCGCCCATCGTGCCCGATGTGAATCATATCATTCACATGCAAACACGCGATATCGGTCAGAACTCTTTACTGACGAGGTGTTGCAGCCCGTCGAGGAGATCATGGCGGGTGAGGTCGAAATGGATCGGGGTGACGGTAATCATCCCCCGCTTCAGGGCGCTGGCATCCGTATCGTCCTGTTCCTGCTCGGGAAGCTGTGTCTCACCGGCCAGCCAGTAATAGATGTTGTCGCGGGGATCGGTTCTCTTGTCGAAGCTTTCCATCAGACGCGCCCGCCCCTGTCTCGCCACGACAACGCCCCGGATCTCCCCTTCCGGAATCGCCGGGACGTTGACGTTCAGCGCAATGTTCGACAGCGGGTTTCCCAGGATGAAGGCGGCCATCTTTCGGGCGAAACGGGCCGCCGCAGAATAGTCTGCCTCCTCATGTGTATCCAGCGAGACTGCAAGCGAAGGCACCCCCAGAATTGCCGCCTCCGTCGCGGCGGAAACGGTCCCCGAATAGAGGACATTGATCCCCACGTTGGCCCCGCGGTTGATCCCGGAGACAACCAGATCGACCGGCCCCCCCGCCAGCTCGTCCAGGCCGATCTTGACGCAGTCCGCCGGCGTGCCGAGGACGGCATAGCCGAGGATGCTTCCGTTCTTTCTGGCCTTCCGGACCATCAGCGGCCGGGAGATCGTGATCGCGTGCCCGACGGCGCTTTGCTCCACCTCGGGCGCCACGATGATGCACTCCGCGTCCCGGGAGAGCTCCTGATAAAGGGCCGAAAGCCCCCGCGCATAGATCCCGTCGTCGTTGGTCAGAAGAAAACGTTTCGCCATCCTGTTTCATCTCCAAGATCCGGAACAGAGGGACTTCATATACCGGAGGGCCTCCTCCGCGAGCGGGGCCGAATCGATCCAGACGGAGGCTTCGTGATTGTACTTCAGGGCCGATTGCGTCAGGTTGTGGCTCCCGATCAGGACGTACCGGCGGTCGATCACGACGAGTTTCGTGTGCGTCTTCCGGTCCGGGGCATCCAGGCAGACCCGGATTCCTCCCCGCCTGAGTCTCTTCATCGTCTCGGCATTGTTCCGGCTGAGATCGTCGGCATCCCGATTCCTTTCCAGGATCGCCTCGACGCGGACCCCTCTCCCAACCGCCGCAATGAGGCTTTTCAGAAGCGCCTCGGGATAACCTTGTGCATTCTCGATCGTCCGGAACAGGTATGCGGACAGGAAGATCTCCTCCCGGGCGCGATCGATACCTTTCAGAAGCGCCGTGCAATAATCGCCGTCCAGGAGCAGTCTCGCCTCCGCTACCTCCCGCGGAGAATCGACTGCGGCCTTACCGCCGGGTTGCGCAGCACCCCCCACCTGCGGAAGAAACAGAAGGATCGGCAAAAACGCCGCCGTCATCGCCCGTCGCATCACCCCGTGCGCCCGTTCCATCATCCCTTTCCCGGATTCATCCGCCGTTCCATACCACCGGTCCGGCTCCCGCCGGGCGGGGTGTATCTCCACCCTCCCGGCCCTTTTCCCCCTACCCTTCTTCCGGGTCCTTTATACCACATCTTAACCCGTCTTCGATAAAAAAACCCGGGCATCCGCAAGGGACGCCCGGGCCGTCAGGTCTCAAAAAAAATTTACTTCTTCACATCCTCAAAATCTGCGTCGACCACATCTTCATCTTTCTTGCCGCCCGCCTGTGCACCCGGACCGGCTTCCGCGCCCGGCTGGGGACCGGCACCCGCACCCGCCTGCTGCTGCGCGGTTTTAGCGTACATCGCCTCAGCCAGCTTATGGGAGGCGTTGGTCAGCTCTTCCTGGGCCGACTTGATCGCCTCGAGGTCGTCGCCTTCGATCGCCTTTTTCACCCGGGCGATCCCCTCCTCAATTTTCGCCTTTTCAGCGGCATCGATCTTGTCACCAAATTCCTTGACGTTTTTCTCTACGCTGTAGGCCAGGGCATCGGCGTGGTTTCGCGCCTCGATCAATTCCTTCTTCTTCCTGTCTTCTTCGGCGTGGGCATCGGCATCCTTCACCAGTTTCTTGATCTCATCCTCCGACAGACCGCTGGAAGCGGTGATCTTGATGCTCTGTTCCTTGCCGGTTCCCAGATCCTTCGCCGAGACGTGGACAATGCCGTTGGCGTCGATGTCGAAGGTCACCTCGATCTGGGGAACGCCGCGCGGCGCCGCAGGGATCCCCACCAGTTCGAACCGTCCGAGCGTCCGGTTGTCGCCCGCCATGGACCGCTCCCCCTGGAGGACGTGGATGCTCACCGCCGGCTGGTTGTCCGCCGCCGTCGAAAAGACCTGGCTCTTCTTGGTCGGTATGGTCGTGTTCTTCTCGATCAGCCGCGTCATAACGCCGCCCAGCGTCTCGATGCCGAGGGACAGCGGCGTCACGTCGAGGAGCAGAACATCTTTCACGTCGCCGGTCAGGACGCCGCCCTGGATCGCCGCACCCACCGCGACCACCTCGTCCGGGTTGACTCCCCGGTTGGGCTCTTTCCCGAAAATCTCTTTCACTTTCTGCTGGACGCGGGGCATCCGCGTCATCCCGCCGACGAGGATCACTTCATCGATATCGCTCGTCTTGAGTTTCGCATCCTGGAGGGCCGTCTGGCAGGGCGCCACCGTCTTCTCGATCAGATCCTCCACAAGGGCCTCCATCTTCGCCCGCGTCAGTTTTATATTCATGTGCTTCGGTCCCGAGGCGTCGGCTGTGATAAAAGGCAGGTTGACATCCGTCTCCATCGAACTGGACAGCTCCATCTTCGCCTTTTCCGCCGCCTCCTTGATCCGCTGGAGTGCCATCTTGTCCTTCCGGATATCGATCCCCTGATCCTTTTTGAACTCGTTTGCCAGGTAGTCGATCAGCCGCTGGTCGAAGTCCTCGCCGCCTAAGTGCGTGTCTCCGTTCGTGGATTTGACTTCAAAAACCCCATCCCCCAGTTCGAGGATCGAGATGTCGAAGGTGCCGCCGCCCAGGTCGAAGACGGCGATCTTTTCGTCCTTCTTCTTGTCCAGTCCGTAGGCCAGTGCCGCCGCCGTCGGCTCGTTAATGATCCTGAGGACATTGAGTCCCGCAATCTTGCCGGCGTCCTTTGTCGCCTGCCGCTGGGAGTCATTGAAGTAGGCCGGTACGGTGATGACCGCATCGGTGATCTTCTCTCCCAGATAGTCGTCCGCGGTCTGTTTCATCTTCACCAGAATCATCGATGAGATCTCCGCCGGACTGTAGTTCCGGCCCCGAATGGTCACCTGGGCATCGCCGTTCGGCGCTTCGGTGATTTTGAACGGAGTGACCGTCCGGTCGTACTGAACCTCTTTCGAATTATATTTTCTCCCGATGAGCCGCTTGATCGCATAGACCGTGTTCTCCGAATTGGTGACGGCCTGCCTTTTCGCGACCTGCCCCACCTGCCGCTCCCCGCTCTCCGTAAAGGCCACCATCGATGGGGTCGTCCGGTTCCCCTCTTGGTTCGCAATCACGATAGGATCACCGCCCTCCATCACCGCGACGCACGAGTTCGTTGTTCCCAGATCAATTCCTATAATTTTTCCCATGATAATCATTCCTCCTTATACTTAACCTTTTCTCAATTCTGTGCCTGGTCATCGCCTTGCGAACACCGCTTGCAGACCGATACCTTCGCCGGCCTGAGCAGTCTGCCATTCAGAAGATAGCCCCGCTCAAACTCGCCGACCACCTGACTGTCCTCATGCTCGGCGCTCTCCACCTGCATCATTGCCTCGTGGACATAGGGATCGAAATCTTTCCCCGCCGTATTGATGATCTCAACCCCGTGTTTCTGCAAACAACACAAGAGCTGTCCCTGAAGCAGTTTAAGCCCCTTTTTGAAGGCTTCAAAATCATCAGAATCACGGGACTGTTCTAAGGCCCGATCCATACCGTCAACAAGCGGCAGGATGTCCCGGAGCAGGTTCTCGTTCCCGTATTGAATCGCATCCGCCTTCTCCCGGGCGGCGCGTTTCCGGTAATTATCGAGATCGGCGACGGCGCGCAGGTATTTGTCGTAGTTTTCCGCGGCCTTCTTCTCCGCTTCCTGAAGTTTTACCATCAGCGCTTCCGCCCTTTCCGTCTTCCCGGGAACTTCCGCTCCCGATTCGCCGG
This sequence comes from Deltaproteobacteria bacterium, assembly GCA_016935075.1. GTDB lineage: Bacteria > Desulfobacterota > Syntrophia > Syntrophales > UBA5619 > UBA5619. Next base: position 23,317 of record JAFGRP010000222.1, read on the forward strand.
TAGTCGCTTGCGGTTCCCCCGTCTTCTTCGAAAGGCCTTCTCTGGCCTCCGCTGTATCCTTTTTCACCTTCGCAACCATGATGTTCCTATTTCATATCCGGTCTCTGGAAGAGTTTGAAATCCACCATCTCGCAGATTACATGCCCCACCGTGATATGCACCTCCTGGATGCGGGGGGTGCTGGTGGAAGAAACGTTCAAGGCATAATCCACGATTTTCACTACATCGCCGCCGTCACGTCCGGTGAGTCCGATCGTGACCATTCCGATCTTCTTGGCCGCCTCCAGCCCTTTAATCACGTTGACGGAGGTTCCGCTGGTGGTCATTCCCCAGGCGACATCGCCCTTCCGGCCGATGGCCCGGATCTGCTTGCTGAAGATCTCCGCAAAGTCGTAGTCATTGCCGATGCTGGTAATGATCGACGTATCGGTCGTCAGCGCAATTGCGGGAAGGGGAGGCCTCTCGATGACGAACCGGTTCACGAATTCCGCCGCAAGATGCTGGGCATCCGCCGCGGATCCCCCGTTTCCGAAAAGAAGGATCTGGTTGCCCGCCTTCAGCGCCGCTGTCACCGCTTCGACTACGGCCACGATCCGGTTCAGGTTTTCATTGACGAAAGCCTCCCTGACCTGAGCCGATTCCCGAAATATTTTAACGATGTAATCTTCCATATTTCTCTTCCCTGCCGATTTTTAAGGAATCCTTAAAAATCGCTGCTAATATAAGAATCGGCCCTGATCCTGTCAAGGGAAGCCGGGCAATTTAATTCCCTTCCCCGATATTCCTGCAAAATACACATTAATCCGCCGTTGATCCCACACCGCATGATCCCCCAATATATTCTTGTCAAACAAAGATCAGACCTGAGCCGTTGTCTCAATTGCAGCCTCCAGGCGCCGGGGGCCTGCAATGATTGAAAGAACCTCAGGCCGGGAGGGTGATTGAATTCGATGATGTATTCTTCGTTGCAAAATCTGTAGGTTTACATAAGAAAGGAATAAAAGACCCTATATTATTCCCTTTTCTACCGAAAAAAACGGTTCCCATGCCGAATCAGAGGGACCTGTTCTTGTCATCTACCCGGTTGCGCCTTCGGTCGCGGAGTTCGGCGCGCTTCCCCCGGTTCCAACCGGAGATCCAGCTCATGTACTGGGTGATCCGGGCGAGGCCCTCCACATCGGCGGAACCGCAATTGCTGCACTTATCCAGGAGTCCCCGCAGGGTGGCGCCGCAACCGGCGCAGGAGGTGAATTCGGGGGAAAAGATGATCTGGTTGCTCTGCGTCTCGCGAAATGCCCGGACGACCAGGGCGGCCAAAACGTCCGCCGGGGGCTCGGCGGCTCCCAGTTCGATGTGGGTCACTGCCCCCGCCCGGAAAAAAGGATGGAAGTTTCCCTCCATCCGGACCCGCATCAGCGGATCGACCGGCGCCGCCGGGTGGATGTGGGATGAATTGGTATAGTAAATCTCCCCCCTGGCAAGATCGCCCCGGACGTAACGGCCGGACAGCGGGGAGAACTGCTTGAGGTCGAGGCGGGCGAAACGGTAGGCGGTGGTCTCCGCAGGAGTCTGTTCCAGGATCAATTTCATCCCGTGGACGCCGCCGAGCCGCACGGCCTCCTTTTGGATATGGCCGATGACCGAAAGACCCCAGGCCAGAGCTTCTTCCGACTCGTGAAGCTGCCGACCCTTGCGGATATGGACAAGTTCGTTGAGTCCCACCACCCCGACGAGACAGGTCGCGTCCCTCATCCTGAGATAGG
>JAFGRP010000223.1 GCA_016935075.1 Deltaproteobacteria bacterium
ATCCAGTCCCGGGCGCCCGCCGCCATCAGGCCGGCGAAGTCGAGGTCGAAGCCCGTAATTGCGTTGAATGCGTCGCGGATCGTCTCCGGCTTCAGGCAGTACGTCAGGTAATGGCAGATCGAGAGAGAGTTTCCAAGGATTCCGTAGTTCTCCGAATGGAAAACCAGTTCCGCCTTCCCCTCGCTTGTCGTCCCCCGGTAGTCGTCCTTCATCGGAAAGAGCTGCGGCCAGGAGGCCATGCCCTGCTCCGTCGCCAGGACGGCGTGCTGGAGGTGGCAGGCCCCGCGGTTCGACATCATGTAGGCAAGGCCCATCCCGTGGAAACCCCGCGGGTCGTGCATCGGCGCCTCCAGCCCCTTGACGTGGACGACCGCGTCCACGGCCTCGCCGCCGATCTTCCGTGCGGCCGCGAGGCTGCCCTGCGCGAGCAGATCGCCGAACCTTTCACGGCGGGCGATCCGGGGGAGGATTGCGAGAACGCTCTCCATGTTCCCCCATCCGAGGTCGAAGCCGTCCGTGTCCTTTAAGGTCAAAGTCCCCTTTTCAAAGAGTTCCATTGCCCAGGCGATCACCGCCCCGCAACTGATCGTGTCCATCCCGAGGCGGTTGCAAAGCTCGTTCGCCTTGATCACCCCGGCCAGGTCTCGGTTCATGATCATCGTCCCGAAGGTTGCGCAGGTTTCATACTCCGGCCCCGGCCCCTCCTCCGTTTGAAAAGGCCCGTCCGGAACCCGGACGACCCGCTTGCAGGCCACAGGACAGTTGGCGCAGGCGTGCGCGCGTGTGAGGTAGGTTTCGGAAAGCGTCGGACCGCTGAGCGCGGAGGAAAGCTCGAAATCCTCGCCGACGGACCAGTTCTTGACCGGAACGTCCCCGTTGATCATGCCGAGATCCATGTTCGCGTCGGAGCCCATCGCATGGAGGGATCCGGCCAGGGCCGAATCCCTGATCTCCTGGAAGGCCGTCTTTTGGGTCTCCCGGAAACGGATGTCGTCGGCCTTCGCAAGCTTTCCGTTCCCCCGGACCGAGATCGCTTTCAGGCGCTTCGCCCCCATGACTGCCCCGAGGCCCGTCCGGCCGACAAAGTGGCCCTTGTCGTTTCCGATCGCAGCGAAACAAACGAGGTTTTCCCCGGCGGGGCCGATGGCAAGCACCTTGGCTCCCCTGTCCGCCGCTTTGAGGAGATCCGTCGTTTCGTAAACATCCTTCCCCCAGAGATCGGAGGCGTCGGTAAGATGCGCTTCACCGTCCGCGATGGAAAGCACAGCCGGTCTGTCCGCGCGGCCGGTGATCACGATCCCGTCGTATCCCGCCTTCTTCAGCTCCGGCCCGACGGTCCCGCCGCAGGCTGACTCCCCCCAGATTCCCGTGAGCGGGGATTTGGCGCAAACCACGAAACGGGAGCTCCCCGGGAAGCCGCTTCCCACCATCGGCCCCGTCATCACCATCAGCGGGCTTCCGGGCGCAAGGGGATCGAGATCAAGAGGGAAACCGTCCAGGAAGAGCTTCGCCCCGAGCGAACTCCCCCCGATGAATTTCCTAAGCAGGATATCCTCTATCGTGAATGGGGTACAACGACCGCCCGTCAAGTCAACTCGCAGGAAACGCCCGGCATAACCATTGGCCACGTTTCACCTCTCTATGAGCGGAGAAATGCGGAGTTTCTCTAAACCTTTATGAAAGGCCGCGTCTTCCCGTCAATCACCACCGGGAGATAACCGCCATTGCTCATATCGATGGCGTTGAGCACCCGGATGCCGGTGGCTTCCAGCCCCTCCAGCAGAGGTTCTTTGGGGGCATCGGTCACCTTGACCGTGATGATGCGTTCCCTTTCATCCTTGCAGAAGAAGGTGGCCAGACTGAGGATGTTGCCGTTATGCCTGACGATTTCATTGGCAATGGCGGCCAGCACGCCCTTTCCTTCGGTCACATCCAGCGTCAGACGCAGGACCTTGTCGCGGCCCCCGAGGATTTCCACGAAGGTCTTGAAGATATCGGTCTCGGTGATGATGCCGGCCAGCCTGCCGTCTCTGACAATAAGCAAGCTGCCGATCTTGTGATCGACCATGATGCGCGCCGCCTCTTCCAGAGGGCAGTCATCGCCGACGGTAATCACCCGCCGGGTCATCACCTCCTTCACCTTCAGTTTGAGCAGGAGGTAGTGCATCTCAAAGATGCTGAGGCTGGTGGCCTGCGACGGAGCGGCGGAAAACAGATCCTTTTCCACAACAATGCCCACCAGATGCCCGTCCTTGGAGGAGATGGGCAGCCGGCGTATGTTTTTCTCCTTCATCGTGTGCAGGGCGTCTTCGAAAGAGGCGTCCTCGGTGACCGTGACCGGATTGCAGATCATGCGATCTTTGACTTGCATGGAATTTCCCTCCTGAGAAGTCGGGTCAGACAGAAAGAAACTGCCAAACACATCGGAAATCAGGGGCACATTACGGCATCAATACACCATAAGCCCTTCCGCTTGTCAATAGCAAACCCTCCCGCAAATCCTCCCGCGAATTGGGGCCCGCACTCCGGGGAGCGTCATGTCGCCGGGACCGGCATGGCAAAGATATCGATCAACACGGCGATCCTCACCGGCAAATTATCATTTAGAGGAGGTCTGGAGCCCGCGTTTCGGTCAGCCGGTGAATAAAATATCTCGTGTTTTAATGTTCTTGACATGGGATCGCATTACGACTATATAGTCACGAAATTATAAAAAAATAAATCCTCATGTGCCATGCAAACCCGGAAAATCAATATTACCCGTTGTTTCAATGGCATCATTCTGCTGCATTTTTTTATGCTTGATCCTTAAGGAGGCATGGGTGGGAGAAGGTCGTGTTCAGGAAGAAGTTATCCTGAAGGGTGAGGAGCTTACCCTGAGTTTTGGAGGGATTACGGTTCTTTTTTATGTGAGTTTCAACGTGAGAAAGGGAGAAATTTTCTCCATTATCGGTCCCAACGGCGCCGGCAAAACCAGCCTGTATAACATCATCAACGGTTTTTACAGACCGCAGAAGGGGAAACTGATCTTTAAGGGACAAGAAATCACAAACCTCAGGCCCTATCGGATTGCCCGGCTTGGAATCGCACGGAGTTTCCAGAACATTGAGCTTTTCAAGCACATGACGGTGCTGGAAAATCTCATGCTGGGAAGCCACATCCATATCCGGTACGGCCTGTTAAAATCATTGCTGTATTTCGGTCCGTGTCTGAAAGAGGAGGTCCATCACCGCAAAAGGGTGGAGAATGTCCTGGACTTCCTCGAGATCACGCATATTCGGACCAAACCGGTTGGAACGCTGCCCTACGGTCTCCAGAAACGGGTGGAAATGGCCCGGGCGTTGTGTCTCGATCCGGAGGTCCTGCTGCTGGATGAACCCATGGCCGGTATGAACCTGGAAGAGACCGAGGATATGGCGCGGTTTATCATCGATGTCAATCGGGAATGGGCAAAGACCGTTCTGCTCATCGAACACGATATGGGTGTGGTGATGGACCTCTCCGACCGGATCATGGTTCTGGACTTCGGTGAAAAGATCGCCGAGGGAACCCCGGATGAAATTCAACGGAACGCGTTGGTTGCCAAGGCATACCTGGGCGAACCCGGGGGCGCGGTTCTCGGAAGATAGCGGTGAAACATGTCGGCAGATACATTTCCAAAGCTGTTGGTTGAACAGGCCGGGAAATACGGTTCCGGGAAGGTCGCCCTGCGGGAAAAGGACCTGGGGATCTGGCAGTCGATGACCTGGGCCGATTACCTTGAAAAAGTGAAATACTTTTCTCTCGGCCTGATCAGCCTCGGCTTTGAGCCGGGAGACAAGATTTCCATTATCGGGGACAACAAGCCCGAGTGGATCATCGCCGAGCTTGCCGCCCAGTCTGCCGGCGGGTTCGGCGCCGGGATCTACCAGGATTCGATTCTCAAAGAGGTGGCCTACATCATCAACCACTCGGAGACCAAATTCGTGATCGCCGAGGATCAGGAGCAGGTGGACAAGATTCTCGACATGCAGGAGGAACTGCCCGGCGTCAAAAAGATCATATACTACGACCCAAAGGGATTGGGGACATACCGATCGGATCTGCTCGCCCATTTCCCCGACGTCATCGGACTGGGTCGCGAATATGAAAAGAGCCATCCCGGAGCGTTTGAAAAAAATGTCGAGAGCACAAAATCGTCTGATGTCGCGTGGATCTGCACCACATCCGGAACCACGGGATTTCCCAAGCTGGCCATGTTGACCCATCGGAACCTCATCTCCATGGCGACCAATCTCGGCCGGGTGGACCCGAAATTCGATTCCGACGAGTTTGTCTCCTTTCTCCCCCTTCCCTGGGTGGGAGAACAGATGATGGCCGTGGCCAGCGGTCTTCTGTTCGGACTGACCATCAATTTTCCGGAAAGCAGCGAGTCGGCCCAGGCGGATTTGAGGGAGATCGGACCGCATATCCTGTTTTCCCCGCCGCGGGTCTGGGAAAACATGTGCGCCAGTGTGCAGGTCAAGGTGATGGACGCCTCGTTTCTGAAAAGGGCCTTTTTCAACGCGTGCGTCCCCATCGGCCGGAAATGGTCGGAGTACCAGTTTGAAAAGAAAAAACCGCCCTTCTATTTCCCGTTGCTGTACACCCTGGCCTACCTTGCGGTATTCAAACCGTTGAAGGAGAGGCTGGGATTCACCAACATCCGATCGGCCACGACCGGCGGCGCGGCGCTGGGACCCGACACGTTCAAGTTTTTCCACGCCCTCGGCATATCGCTCAAACAGATTTACGGGCAAACCGAAATCAGCGGTATTTCCTGCATCCACAAAAACGGCGATATCAATCCGGATACCATGGGAGAACCCATCCCCGAAACCGAAGTGAAGATTTCCGAAACGGGCGAGATCCTCTCCAAAAGCCCCGCGGTGTTTCCGGGGTACTATAAACAGCCGGAGGAGACCGCCAAAACGGTCATCGACGGATGGCTGCATTCCGGCGACGCCGGCTATCTGACGCCCGAAGGGCATATCGTCGTGATCGACCGCATCAAGGACGTGATGAGCCTGATCGACGGGGTGAAATTTTCGCCCCAGTTCATTGAAAACAAGTTGAAATTCAGCCCGTATATCAAGGAGGCGGTCACCGTCGGTCACAACCGGGATTTTATCATCGCGATGATCTGCATCGACTTCGGCATCGTGGGCAACTGGGCGGAACGAAACAAGATCAACTATACGACCTATACGGATCTCTCCTCGAAAGAGGAGGTTGTCGATCTGATTCAGAAAGAGGTCCATAAAGTCAATAAAGGGCTGCCCGAAAACGCCAAGGTGCGGCGTTTTGTGCTGCTTTACAAGGAGCTGGATCCCGACGATGACGAGTTGACGCGCACCCGGAAGGTCCGGAGGCATTTCGTCGAAGAGAAGTACGGGGAGATTATCGAGGGCATGTACGGGGGAAGGGATGCGATCGGCATCGAGGCGGTCATTAAATTTCAGGACGGAAAAACCTCGACCATCAAAACCGTCATCACCGTGAGAAATGTTTAGGGAGAGCGTATCATGGAGTCCGTTTTGCAGTCACTGATCAGCGGCATCGTGGTGGGCAGCATTTATGCGCTGATCGCACTGGGTTTTGTGCTGATCTATAAATCAACGGCGGTCATCAATTTCGCCCAGGGCGAGCTGATGATGTTCGGGGCCTATCTGTGCCTTACCCTGGTCGTGGTCCTGAAGATCCCCTTCTGGCTGGCTTTCCTGGCAACGCTCGTTGCGGCGGCGCTTTTGGGTTTTGCACTGGAGAGGCTGTTCCTCCGACCCATGATCGGCGAACCGGCCATTTCCATCATCATGCTCACGATCGGACTGGCCAGCTTCCTCAAGGGGGTTCTCCACGTGATCTGGGGCTCGGAGACGATGGTCTATCCCGCGATCTTTTCCATGGAACCGCTGAGATTCGGCCCGATCGTCGTTTCCCAGGTCTATCTGTACAGCGTATTTTTTGCGGTGCTCTGCCTGCTCCTGTTCAATCTCTATTTCCGGTTTTCCCTTTCGGGCATTGCGATGCGGGCTGTGGCCAATGATCAGCAGGCGGCGCAGTCCATGGGCATCAGCATCAAAAAGGTCTTTGCGATCGCCTGGGCCATTGCCGCGGTGGTGGCCGGTGTCGGGGGCATTCTGATCGGCAACATCAACGGCGTAAACGCAAGCCTCAGCTCGTTCGGGCTCAAGGTATTTCCGGCGGTCATCCTGGGCGGGCTGGACAGCATCCCCGGCGCCATCCTGGGGGGGTTCATCATCGGGATCCTCGAGGCGCTCAGCGGCATCTATCTGGATCCCCTTTTCGAAGGGGGATCCAAGGAGGTCGTCCCGTTTGTCGTTCTGGTCGTTGTTTTGATGATCAAGCCTTACGGATTGTTCGGCACGGAAGAGATTGAAAAGGTTTAGCAGCCTGTCAAGGGAGAAGCCAATTTCATGACCATCAAATGCGGCGTATTCAAAACAACCTACAGGGATGATGCGGCCATCTGGCAGACAAAGGTATCCCGATTCTGGCTGGCCCTGCTTCTGACGGCCCTGATCGCCTTCCCGTTCGTATTCCAGGGTTCCCGATACATGCTGTACGTCGTCAACAGTGTGCTCATCGCCGTGATCGCTACCGTCGGGCTGAACATCCTGACCGGGTTTACGGGGCAGATCTCCCTCGGACACGGCGCTTTCATAGGCGTCGGGGCGTATGCCTCGGGGTATTTCATGATCAAACTGGGCATGCCCTTCATCGCCTGCACTGTGGCTGCGGGGTGCGTCACGGCGATTGTGGGGATGATTTTCGGCATACCGTCCCTGCGGCTCAAGGGATTATACCTTGCGATCGCAACGCTTGCGGCGCAGGTGATCCTCGAATTTGTTTTTGTGCGCTGGCGGGACGTCACCGGGGGCAGCCAGGGATTGATGGTGCCGCCTGCAGCCATCGGCGGGATCACGTTCAACAGCGATTTCAAGTTTTATTTTCTGGCGCTGGGTTTCACCATCCTTGCCGTGATGCTGGCCAAAAACATCGTTCGCACAAAACCCGGCAGGGCGTTCATGGCGATCCGGGACCGGTATATCTCGGCGGAGATCATCGGCATCCCCATTTTCCGGTACAAACTGATGTCCTTCGGCATCAGTTCCTTTTTCGCCGGCGTGGCGGGGAGCCTGTGGGCGCACTATATCGGCATCATCACGCCCGAGCATTTCAATGTGATGATTTCGATTCAGTATCTCTCCATGATCATCATCGGAGGGCTCGGAAGCATCTATGGGAGCATCCTGGGTGCGATATTCATGACCCTTCTGCCGGAGGCGCTCCGGCTGATCAGCGGGCTTTTTTCGGATCAATATCCGGTGCTGATCCACCTCTTCGGGGCAATCCGCGAGGGCATTTTCGGGCTGGTCATCATCCTCTTTCTGATATTCGAACCGGACGGGCTGGCGGCCCGATGGAAAACCATCCAGAACTATTGGAAGCTGTGGCCGTTTTCCTATTGACGTATCACTGTTGAGACAGGGAATCCCAAAGGTTCTTCCCTGTGCATTTTCGGCAAAAAGGAGGTGATGCAGGCTTCAGGAACCACCCGTCAGGGAAAAACATCTTGCAAAGATTGCAAAAAAAAGGGGAGGGATAATTATGAAAAGGCTTCTATCGGTTGTTGTAACGGTATTGTTGCTCAGCGGCGGCGTCGGTTTTGCCCAGCAGACCATCAAGATCGGCGGCATTTTCGACCTGACCGGCGCAACGGGCGACGTCGGGGCACCCTATGCCGAAGCGGCGCGGAATTATGTAAACTATGTCAACAAGCATGGCGGGGTCAATGGGAAGAAGATAGAGCTTATCGATGTGGATTATGCCTATAAGATTCCCCAGGCGGTTTCCGCCTACAAGGAACAGGTTTCAAAGGGTGTCATTGCCATTCTCGGCTGGGGCACCGGGGATACCGAGGCGATGGCGCCCATGATCGCCAAGGACAAGATCCCCTACATCTCCGCATCCTATTCGGAGCACCTCGTTTTCGACAAAACACCGTATAACTTCGTTGCCGGCACCACCTATTCCGATCAGGCAAGGCTTGCCCTCCAGTGGATCAAGGATAACTGGAAGGACATCAGCAAGGCGCCCAGGGTTGCCTTGCTCTTCAATGACTCGGGATTCGGCCGGTCGCCCATTCAGGATGCCGAAGATTTTGCGAAGAAAATCGGCGTAGAGATTGTGGACAAGGAGATCATCGGCCTGAGAGACCTGGACGCGACGACGCAGCTTCTCAATATGCAGAAGAAAAACCCCGATTTTGCAATCAATCAACATACCATCATGGCCACGGCCACGATCCTCAAAGATGCCAAAAAGCTCGGCCTGAAGAACAAGTTTATCGGCCTCAACTGGGCCTTCTCCGAAAAGCTGTTGGAGATGGCGGGGGATGCGTCTGAGGGGTTCATGGCGCCGATGCCGTTCGCTTTCTGGACGGAGACCAAGCTCAAAGGCGTCCAGTTCATGCATAAGGTTCGCAAGGAGATGACCGGCAAGGAAGATGTGCAGCCCGTGAATTACACACAGGGCTTCATCAGCGCCTATCTGCTGGTGGAGGCGCTCAAGAAGGCGGGAAACAACCTGACCGGCGAGAACATCAAGAAGGTGCTGGAAACCAACAAATTCGACATGATGGGATTGTCAGCGGACATCGCCTACAAGCCGGAATTGAGAAAACCGAACCTGTCGGCCAAGATGTATATCATCAAAAATAAAAAGATCGTACCGTTGACCGGTTTGCTGAAGTATTAGAATCAGAGTGGGTTTCACATGCTAAAATTGAATAATGTCGGCGTGATCTACGATGACGTGATCCTGGTGCTCAAAGGCATGTCCATGGAGGCCAAGGAAGGGGAAATCACCGTTCTTCTGGGCGCAAACGGGGCCGGCAAGACCACGACCCTGAAGGCGATATCCGGATTGCTGAAGTCTGAAGAAGGAGAGGTTACGGACGGCTCCATTGAATTCATGGGACAGAAGATCAACAACAGGGATGCCGAGGATATCGTAAAGATGGGGATCTTCCAGGTGATGGAGGGAAGAAGGGTTTTCAGGGACCTGACGGTGACGGAAAACCTGATGGCCGGGGCCTATACCCGCAGGGACAAGCAGAATATCAAAAGGGACATGGACATCGTTTTTGATTATTTCCCGAAACTGCGGGACCGGCACCATCAGGTTGCGGGGTACATGAGCGGGGGGGAACAGCAGATGCTTGCCATCGGGCGCGCGCTGATGGCGCGCCCGAGGCTCATGCTGCTGGATGAACCTTCCCTCGGTCTTGCCCCCCTGCTGGTGATGGAGATTTTCGAAATCGTCCGCAAGATCTGCAGCGAAGAGAACACGACGATCCTGCTCGTGGAGCAGAACGCCAATCTGGCGCTTTCTATAGGCCATTACGGATATGTCATGGAGATGGGCAAGGTCGTGCTGGACGGCGAGTGCGCCCGACTCAGGGAAAACGAGGATGTGAAGGAGTTTTACCTCGGGCTTTCCGACGTGGGAAAGAAGAAGGGATTCAAGGACGCGAAGCATTATAAGCGAAGGAAGAGATGGCTTTCCTAATCGGCTGTTGAGTGAATGTAAGGAGCTGTATTATGCCCAGACGAACGCGGGAAGAGAGGAGTCAGGGGTTTTATGACGAAAGGGCCGAGCGGATGGGCAGGGCCGAACGCGCCTCCTTCCAGGAAAAGGAGGCGCTCCGGATTCTCCGCTACGCCTATGAAAATGCACCGGGTTACCGAAAGTTTCTGGATGAAAGGGGCGCCCATCCGGAGGCCGTTCGGAATATCGGCGATTTTTCCAAAATTCCCGTCCTGAAGAAGAACCGGATGCCGGAACTGCACGGTCAAAACCCGCCTTTCGGGGGATTTCTGGCAGTGCCCGTCGAAAAACTCAAAAGGATCTATGTCTCCCCCGGCCCCCTCTACGACCCGGAGGGATGGAAGGAGGATTACTGGGGGCTGCGGAAGTGCCTGTACAACGCGGGGTTCAGGCCGGGGGACCTCGTCATGAACACCTTTTCCTACCATCTGACCCCCGCGGGAATTTTTCTGGACGAGGCCTGTACCGGCATCGGATGCACCCTGGTGCCCACCGGCGTCGGGAATACGGAGATCCAGGTCAGAACCATGGTGGAACTGAAAATCAACGGCTATCTCGGCGTCGCCTCCTTTCTGCTGGCCCTGATCGGAAAGATGGAAGAAATGGGGCATGACCCCGCAACCGATCTCGCCATCGAGATCGCCCTCGTCGGGGGGGAGATCCTGACCCCCGGTCTGAGAAAAGGGCTCAACGATCGCGGCATCATCGTGCGTCAGGCCTACATCACGGCCGATCTGGGGACACTGGCCTATGAATGCCCGCAGGAAGACGGCATGCACATCGCAGATGATCTCTATCTGGAAATCTGCGATCCGGTGACCGGAGAACCCCTGCCCGCCGGCAGCGTCGGCGAAGTGGTGGTCACCCACTTCAGCAACGAATGCTATCCGCTGGTCCGCTACGGCACCGGAGACCTCTCGGCCGTGGATGACGATGCCTGCGCCTGCGGAAGGACCTCCTGCAAACTCAAGGGGATCATGGGCAGGGCGGACGAGGTGACGAAGATCAGGGGGATGTTCGTCCATCCCCGCCAGGTGGATGAGGCCATGTCCAGGTTTCCCAAGGAAGTCGACAAGGTGAGGGTCGTCGTCACGCGGGAGGGCGAAACGGATGTGATGACCGTCGAGATCCAGCTTAAAAAGGGGGTCACGGGAACGGACGCGCTGAAGGCCTCCTGCGAGGAAAGGATAAGGGAAACCACCAAGCTCCGGGGAGGCGTGGTTTTTGTTCCCGAAATCCCGGAAGGCAGCAAGAAGATCGACGACCGGAGAAAGTGGCGGTAAATGAGACTCCTTTCCGTATCGTTCAAACGACGAAAAGCAAGTTCTCTACATTTCATTCACGGTTAACCCATCTTCCGCAGGATGGTGTTGATTTTGACGAAAGATTAGTTGATATTTTCTGAAAGTTGAATAATTCCAACCCAATTTCTTTGAAAATCGGATGTAGTGGAGACCAGGTTCTTGCAAAGGGATCAAGTCTGGTAGATACAGTAGTCATGTATTTGCGCCGGAACACAAAGAGGAAGAGCGGAGCGGATCGGTTGGGAGGAGATCGGTCGCATCCTTTCAGGAAAACCTCGTCGAGCGCCCGATCTATTTGAGCAAGAAGAGGTTCCTTCCTGGGCAATCGTCAACGTAAGCGGTGTAAGGGTTGAGCGGCTCAGGAGCTTCGGGGATACATATTTGGGGTTGCTTTTATGGAACAAGCTTGGCCTTGCGGATTTCTTCCGGGATCATATTCCTTCCTTTCGTGAGGAGGTTCCTTGGTCGATCATGGCGGCGATTTTGGTTCTTGCGCGTTTTTGTGCGCCGTCGTCGGAATTGCAGATTGCCGAGTTTTGGTACGGCAAGACTGCGCTGGACGACATGCTGGGTGTTGCCTAAAACAAGATCAACGACGACCGGCTCTACCGCGCTCTGGATGCATTGCTTCCCCACAAAGACACCCTGTGCCTTCATCTGCAGAAACGCTACGGCGAGTTGTTCGGCAGCACCATTCACTTCAAGTTATGCCCTGCGGCAAGCCGCGGGGCATAACTTGAAGTGAATGGCCTTTACGTAAAAAAAGACGACTTGAAAAATCGAAGATATCAACCCGAACTGTTTGTCCCAAGCCTGTCGAAGGTTCAAAGTTCGCTTTTAAATGAGGAGGAACTGGAATGGGGAAGCTGCTGTGGAAGCCTTCGGAGAGACGCATCAGGAACAGCAACATGTTCCGCTTCATGTCTTTGGTCAACCAAAGACACCAGCAGACCTTTACGGATTATGACGGTCTCTACGCCTGGTCGGTAAACCATATTTCCGAATTCTGGGCTTCGGTCTGGGATTTCGTCGGGATCAAGGCCTCGCGGGGCTATGATCAGGTGATCGACAACGAAAGTAAAATGCCCGGGGCGAAGTGGTTTCCAGGCGCCCGCCTGAACTTTGCGGAAAACCTTCTTCGTTTCCGTGATGATTCCGTTGCCCTCATTTTCAAGGGTGAGGACCATCCGCCGATCAAGATAACCTATCTCCAACTCTACGACAAAGTAGCAAGACTTGCGAAGAGTCTGAGGGCGTGCGGCGTCAGCCCAGGAGACCGTATCGCCGGCTTCCTGCCGAATATGCCTGAGACTGTGATGGCGATGCTCGCTGCGGCCAGTATTGGAGCGGTTTGGTCCTCCTGTTCCCCCGATTTTGGAATCAAAGGGGTCCTGGATCGTTTCGGGCAGATCAAACCCAAGATCCTTTTCGTGGCAAATGGTTACTTCTTCAAGGGAAAGAACCTTGATTCCATCTCCCGCGTGGCGGAGATCATCAAGGATCTTCCCTCGATCGAGAAGGTCGTTGTCATCCCCTATACGGAAAGCGAGCCGGACATCAGCGGCCTCCGGGACGCCGTCCATTATAAAGACTTCCGGGCGCCGGAAAGCGGGCTTTCCATTCACTTTGAACAGCTTCCCTTCGACCATCCGCTCTACATCATGTTTACCTCGGGGACCACCGGACTGCCCAAGTGCATGGTCCAGAGCGCCGGCGGGATCCTAATCCACCACTTAAAAGAGTTGGTCCTCCATACAAATCTCACGCGCGAGGATACGATCTTCTATTTTACCACCTGTGGGTGGATGATGTGGAACTGGCTCGTCAGTTCGCTTGCCGTGGGAGCGAAAATCATCCTCTTCGACGGAAACCCTTTCTATCCACATCCGGGTGTCCTATGGCGCACCGCCCAGGACGAGGGGATTACGATCTTTGGGACCAGCGCCGGTTACATTTCCGCATTGATGAACGAGGGGGTTCGTCCGGGAAAGGAGTATAACCTTTCGACCCTTAAATCCATTCTCTCAACAGGATCACCCCTGTCCGAGGAGGGATTCGAGTTCATCTACCGGGAGGTAAAACAGGACCTCCAGCTCTCCTCCATCTCCGGCGGCTCGGATATCAACGGCTGCTTCGCCCTGGGAAATCCTATGGGGCCGGTCTATTCGGGAGAACTCCAATGCCGAGGGCTCGCTATGAAGGTCGAAGCCTTCGACGAGAATGGCAAACCGGTTATCAACCGGCAGGGCGAGTTGGTCTGTACGGCGCCTTCCCCATCGATGCCCATCTGCTTCTGGGACGATCCGGGAAACAAGAAATACCAGGCCGCCTATTTCGAGGTCTATCCAAATGTCTGGCGTCATGGGGATTATATTCTCATCAATGATCGGGGCGGCGTCGTGATCTATGGGCGGTCTGACACCACATTGAATCCTGGCGGCGTTCGGATCGGAACGGCGGAAATCTACCGTCAGGTCGAGAATATCGAGGGGATTCAGGACAGCATCGTCGTGGGGCAGAACTGGAAGAACGACGTTCGCGTCATTCTCTTCGTCAAGATGGCGGCGGGAAAAGAACTGACCGACGACCTCCGCGACCGGATCCGCAAGACGATCCGCGTGAACGCGTCCCCTCGCCATGTACCGGCCAAGATCATCGCCGTTCCGGACATCCCCTATACCCTGAACCTGAAAAAGGTCGAGCTTTCAGTGAAGAAGGTTATCGAAGGGCAGGCTGTCTTGAATAAGGACGCTCTAAAGAATCCGGACTCCCTCGACTACTATGGGGGCATAAAAGAACTTCTAGAAGAATAACTGTTGAGTGTCACGACATCGTGGATGGTTTTTCGTGCCAGGACATCGTGGACACTCGGTCGTTTAACGTAGTTTGTATCTGAATTCATCGACCTGTCCGCACCGGACAGTTGCCGTATCGACCACATCAAGCTGCACTTCCCGGGATCATGGCCCGTCACAAGGTGGGGGAGCAGGGGTTTATCTATGTGGCTGATTCTGCCTTGGCCACGCAGCCTGCGGGAAGCTGATTGGCAAGTCTGTTGCTTCTGGTCTCTGGCAGGATGTGGGGCGATTGTCGCACCGGAAAGTGAAGGGCAAGGAGATTTGTGCCAGTTACCGTATACAAGAGGAAACCGTTGCACTCTACGCCAGGACGTACCGGGCGGTAGTGGTAAACTCCGACGCCCATGACAGGCGGCGGCAGAAACGTATCGATAAAGCTGTCAAAAAGGACGCGGCGGCACTGAAGGGTGAGTTGATGGTGTTGAGCCGCAAGGAGTTCTTCTGTCTTCCTGACGCTCAGGCGGCCGCGGCAACTTGAAGGACGGCGATTTTCATCGGGTTTCCTTTTCCTTTGAAAGCCGCCCGGTATATGCCCGGGGACGTCCTTGCAAAAATGGGAATCGTCGCGTGCAGGGGATCCGCCACCGAGTGCTGGCAACCGTGAGCGAGAACCAAACTGCCGTGGAAAAGCTGCGGGAGGAGGCCGGCTGTTTTGTCCTTCTGACCAATGTGCCGGTGGAAGAAAAAATGGGGCTTGAAATTTTCAAAACCTAATGCAAAGCTGTCCGGTATGAACGACGAGACAATGTCTACCTCATGGTTCCCCCCCCCCCCCC
>JAFGRP010000224.1 GCA_016935075.1 Deltaproteobacteria bacterium
GAAAAAACGCTAAATTTCAAGACCTGACCCCCATAAACAAGAAGGGCAACTGCCATGATCCACGTCCAAGAGATCGACGGGCGAAAGCTGGCCTGCTGGGTCAACAATGGAAGCTTTCCGCCCGACCGTAAGACGCTGGTTTTCATCCACGGCTCCGGCGGGACTCACGCCGATTGGATCCTGCAGTACACCCGCCTGAAAAATATCTTCAATGTGGCGGCGCCCGATTTGCCCGGCCATGGACAATCCGACGGGCCCGGGGAACAGGATGTAGCCGCCTACACGGCCTGGGTGAAGCAGCTCCTGGAGGGGCTCGGTATTGCCAAGCCGGTCCTGATCGGCCACTCCCTCGGCGCGGCCATCTGTCTCCACTTCGCCATCTGCCACAGCGATGCGGCCGCAGCAGTGGTCCTCGTGGGCGGCGGGGGCCGTATGCCCGTCAATCCGGCTATTCTGGAGGGTCTGAAACAGGACCCGGCCGCTATTATCGCCCTGGCCGCAAAATTCTCGGTCGCAAAGGGGAACCGGGAACGGCTCTCCGGTCTCATCACGGAAAATCTCTCCCGGGTGAACCCGTCGATCCTCCACGGCGATTATACCGCCTGTGACAAGCTGGACATCACGGAGGCGGTCGCAGGCATCGACATCCCCGCACTCGTCATCTGCGGCGCCGAAGACAAGATGATGCCGCCCGCCTTCTCCGAATACCTCGGGAAACACATCCCCGGGGCCGGGCTTGCCCTGATTGCGGGTGCGGGGCATTGCGTCATGCTGGAAGATCCGGAGGCTTTCAATACGGCCCTGACCGATTTCGTGAATTCACTGCCGGACTGAAAACGGAATGAAGGGAGAGAAAGGCATGTTCGTCCTCGGAAATTTCATCGCCGCCGCCGCCCACATCATCGACATCGCGCTCACAGTCTATATGTGGATCATCGTGATCCGGGCGGTTCTCTCCTGGGTCAATCCCGATCCCTACAATCCGATCGTCCGATTCATCGAGCAGGTCACGGAACCGGTCATGGCCCCCATCCGGCGTTGGATGCCCATTCGGGGGATGGGCATCGACTTTTCACCCGTCGTCATCCTGCTCGCGATCATTTTCCTCCAAAGCTTCCTGGTGAAAAGCCTGATCGAGCTTTCATATCATTTCCGGTGACCGGCATGATTCCCGTCCGTGAAACCGAAACCGGCGTCGTCTTCCACATCCGGGTAGTGCCGAGGGCTTCCCGTTGCGAAACCGCCGGCATCCAGGACGCCGCCCTTAAAATCCGGATCACGGCGCCACCCGTAGAGGGGAAAGCGAACGAGGCTTGCATCGCCCTGCTGGCAGCCCTTCTCGGCGTGAAGAAGGCGCGGGTGAAAATCATCGCGGGCCATGCCTCCCGGATGAAAACCGTAGCCGTGGAAGGAATGAAGGCTGCGGAGATCTCGGCCCGTATTGCTGCATTGTAAGGAATGTCATTATGACCGATCGGCACGGTTCCGAGAATTCGCGGGTCGTCCGGGCGGCGGGCGTGGTGGGAATGGCCACGATGCTCTCCCGCGTCTTCGGCTTCCTGCGGGATATGATCGTAGCCGGCCTCTTCGGCGCGGGTCTCACGACGGATGCCTTCTTCGTCGCTTTCCGGATTCCGAACCTGCTCCGGCGGCTCCTCGCCGAGGGGTCGCTGACCGTCTCCTTCGTCCCCGTCTTCACGGAATACCTGAAGAACCGGACCCGGGAGGAGGCGCTGGAACTTGCCGACATCGCCTTCACGGCCCTGTCGATCCTCCTGGTCGTCGTCTCGCTCGCGGGCATTCTCTTCTCGCCGCTCATCGTGACCATCATGGCACCCGGCTTCGTCAAAACACCCTCCCAGTACGGTCTCGCCGTCTTCCTGACCCGGATGATGTTCCCTTACATCCTGCTCATCTCGCTCGTCGCGCTCTGCATGGGGATTCTCAATTCTCTCCGGCACTTCGCGGCGCCGGCCCTCTCGCCCGTCGTCCTGAACCTCGCAATGATTCTAAGTGCGCTGATCCTTCGCGGCTTTTTCCGGGAGCCGATCACCGCGCTCGCCGTCGGCGTGATGGCGGGCGGCGTGCTCCAGCTTGCCATGCAATGGCCCTTTCTTATCCGGATGGGGGTCCGGCTGAAACCGAACTTCCGTTTTCGCCACCCGGGGGTCAGGCGGATCGGCCTGCTGATGCTTCCCGCAGCGTTCGGGGCGGCGATCTACCAGATCAACATCTTCATCGGGACAATCCTCGCCTCTCTTCTTCCGACGGGGAGCGTTTCGTATCTCTACTACGCCGACCGGATCGTTGAACTCCCCCTCGGCGTGTTCGCCATCGCCGTGGGAACGGCGACGCTTCCCAGCTTTTCCGAGCAGGTCGCGCAGGGGCGATTCGACGAATTGAAGCGGACAATCGCCTTTTCACTCAGGCTCATCCTCTTCATCACGATCCCGGCGACGGTCGCCCTGATCGCGCTTCGGGTCCCGATCATCTCCGTCCTTTTTCAGCGGGGCGCGTTCAGCATTCAATCGACCCTGCTGACCTCACAGGCCCTCCTCTGCTATGCGGTCGGCCTCTGGGCTTTCTCCGTGATCCGGATCATCGTCTCCGCCTTCTATTCCCTGCAGGATACCAAGGCCCCCATGAAGGCCGCGATTGTCGCGCTGATCGTCAACGCCGCCTTCAGCGTCGCGCTGATGTTTCCACTGCAGCACGCAGGTCTGGCGCTTGCCACCTCCATCGCCACCGCCGTGAATGTCGGGATGCTCTGGATCATCCTGAGAAAGCGGATCGGGAAACTCCTGGATCGGGAATTCTACCGTTCCCTCTGCCGGACTTCCCTCGCCTCGCTCATCATGTGGGGGGTCATTCTCCTCATCGGTCTCGTCCATTCCTGGAGCATAACCGAACCCTTCGATGCAAGGCTCATCCACCTGATCCTCTGTATCGCCGGCGGCGCCGCCGCCTTCTTCGGCGCGGCCTTCCTTCTGAAGTGTCCGGAAATGAACGACGCCATCGGTTCGATCCGCCGCCATCTATCCCATCGCTGAGAGGCGCCGGAAGCATCGGGCAGGCAAGAAACGAACGGTTTCTCGGAACATTGCATCCCTTTCAAAACATCCATCTTGACAATGCCGGAAAAAGGTATATAGAAACACCGGCTATCCGCTGGAAGCCGTTATAATCATTCAACTAAGGAGGTTGGGTATGAAGCGTTTCAAGTATTCGGTATCGTTGATGATGGTTCTTGCGCTGGTCCTGGTTTTCATCGGTTGTGCAAAACCCCCCGAGGCAGAACAGAATGCCGCCAAGACAGCCATGGACGCTGCCGTGTCCGCGGGCGCCGACAAATACGCCGCCGCCGACCTGGATGCCGCCAAGAAGCTCTGGGATGCAGCCGAGGCCCAGGTAAAGGACAAAAAGTACAAGGAAGCCAAGCAGGTCTACATCGATGCGAAGGCCGCCTTCGAGAAGGCCGCCGGCGCCGTCGAGGCGGGCAAGAAGGCCGTTACCGATGAGGCAACCGCCGCTGCGGTTGCCCTGGAAGAAGCCTGGAAGGGCGTCGAGGCAGCCGCCAAGAAGGTCGAAAAAAAGATGAAGGCCCAGAAGGACGCCTTTGTCGCGGACGCCAGGGCGTTTGGGGACAATCTGAAGGCCGTCAAAGAGATGATCGCCGCCGATCCGATCGGCGCTAAGGCCAAAGCGGGCGAACTCAAGGCCGTCATAGACAAATGGGAAGCCGCCATTAAAGAATTGGTCGCCCCCCCCGCGAAGGTCGAGGACAAAAAGAAAGTGAAGAGCTAAGACCGTTCACGCCAACGTTTTGACGATGGGCAAGGTGTTCCGCCGGCTACGGCGGAACGCCTTGCCGGCAGGACGGTGCACCTCTTCCAGAAACGAG
This sequence comes from Deltaproteobacteria bacterium, assembly GCA_016935075.1. Lineage (GTDB taxonomy): Bacteria > Desulfobacterota > Syntrophia > Syntrophales > UBA5619 > UBA5619. Next base: position 3,902 of record JAFGRP010000224.1, read on the forward strand.
CGCGGATCGGCCCGAAGCCGTGCTATTACATTTGCCGTTGACGATTCCCATTGACACCCGGAACCGGATTCCCTATATTTTACAAAACGAAAAACACATGTTGACCGGATCCGCGGTGAGCCGCAGCCGGAAGGAATTTCGTTGTCCGGGGAGGAACAGATTGCAGCGCCTGTCTGATGGTGAAATTCATCTCTGGTTCGCATTTCCCGGCGAAACGGGAGACCCGCCAAAACCGGCTTTCGCCGGTTTGGTCCTCGATGGCGGTGAGGAGGCCCGGATGAAGCGGCTTCATTCTCCGGCCGGCCGCCGCCTCTTCAGGGCGGGCCATACCCTGCTCCGGAGGGCTCTTTCCTGTTACGGAAAGATCCCCCCTGAGGCGTGGCGTTTCGTGGAGAATGCGCATGGGAAACCCTTGATCGATCCGGACCTCGATTCCCCCACGCTTTCGTTCAGCCTTGCCCATACGAAAGGGCTGGCGGTTGTTGCAGTGACGGGGGGAGCGGACGTTGGGGTGGATGTGGAAAGGGCGGACCGTTTTGTGGACGCGGCAAGATTGGCCGGCCGTTTCTTTTCGCCGGAGGAGGCCGCTGTATTACACAGATTCAACCCTGAACAGTTACGAGAGCGTTTTTTCCTCTACTGGACACTGAAGGAATCCTATATCAAGGCGCGAGGGCTCGGCCTATCCCTGCCCCTCGACTCCTTTTCCTTTCATCTCGCGGGGGAAATCCCATTCCGCATCGGATTTTCCGCCGACCATACGAACGGTTCCGGCGAATGGCGTTTCGCCGCGATCAGGCCCCTGCCCAAATATGTTGCGGCGCTCGCAGTCCACCCCGCACCAGCGGGCCCGGTCCGGATCCGGTGTTTCAATCCCCTGCCATCGGGAGACATTTCGCCCCTGGGTGTTGAATTCGTGGGATGGTCGGGCGGGGTGAAGATAGATGATTAAGAATATCGGGGGCTCTGAGACCATGGTTGCAGCAAAAAAGAAGATCATCATTGTCGGGTGCGGTCCCGGCGCGGCGGATTATATCACGCCTGCGGCGGAGGCGGCCGCGGCAAAAGCCGATGTGCTGATCGTTTCGCAACGACTGAAGGATCTCTTCCCCGGGTGTCGGGCGGAGCGGATCGATTCGGGCACGGACGTCGACGGAATTCTCGACATCATCGCCGCCCGCCGCAACGAAGGCCGGCAGGTCGTCCTCCTCGCCATGGGCGATCCGGGAATCTTCAGCCTGGCAAGGCCGGTGATCGATCGCTTCGGCCGGGAAAACTGCGAGGTGATCCCGGGGATCAGCTCCGTCCAGATCGCCTTCGCCAGGCTCAGCCTCGACTGGCAGGACGCCCGGATCATCTCGGCCTTCAACTCCAACCCGGAGACGACAGCCGCCGATCTGCGCCCCGCCGGGAAAATCGCCGTCCTCGGGGGACGAGAGTCGGATCCGTTATGGACTGCCGGGCTGCTTCGAAAACAACTCGGGAGCGGCTGGCGACTCCTCGTCTGTGAAGATCTGACGCATCCGAACGAACGGATCCGCGAGGTTGGAGCCGATGAACCGACAACGTTCCCGGTCTCGACGCGGGCGATTGTCCTGATTATCCGGGAAGAATTGCTGTCGTAAGACCCTAACCGGGATATCTTTTGAGCAATGCCGCAAGCGTCGGGATTCCTGTTCGTCCGCCCAGCCGCAGGCTGACCTGCGCCGCCGCCCAGGCGCCGAGATCGAGGCTTCTCTCCGCATCCCATCCCCGGAGCAGCCCGTAGATCAATCCGGCATGAAAGACGTCCCCGCAGCCGGTCGTATCGACGGCTTCGGCCGGATGGGCCCCTTTTTCGATGATCCGCCCCCCGGTCATCGCGACATAGCCCGTCTTCCCCAGCGTGACGCCGACCAGCCGCGGGCCCAGTTTCGACAACATCCGACAGGCCCGCCGAGGATCGTCGCCGCCCGCGAGCGCACGGGCAAAGGATTCCGAGACGACAAAACAGTCGCTGAGCCCGGCCAGATCGAGCATCCCTTCCCGCAGTGTTCCCCCGTCCACGACCACCGTCACCCCCGCCCGCCGGGCTTCATCGGCGGCGACCCGGGCGGCCTTCATGCACAGACCGTCCGTGTGGAAAACCCGTGCCTGCCGGAGGATCGCCAGGTCGATTTCGGCGGGCCGGAGTTCCGGTCCGCCAGGACGCCGCCAGAAGATGTTCCGCCGCCCCAGCGACTGCTCCGCGGCGATGAAGGCAAACTGGGAGGCACCCCCCTTCCGGACGACCAGACCCGCCGTGCTGACCCCTTCTTCCCTGAGCGATTTTTCGATCAGCCCGCCGAAAAGATCGTCGCCGACCACGCCGGCAAAACAGCAGGAAATCCCCCACCGGGCAAGGGCCGCAAGTGCCGTTGCCACCGGACCACCCCCCTGAAGAACCGCTTCCCGCAGCTCGCATTTCGCGTCAGGCGGCGGATAGAGATCCACCGTCCCGATGTAATCGAGTGAACACTGCCCAAGGCCAAAAACCTGGAAATCCCTTTCAGAAGCCATCGTTCAAAGTGAAGCTCCCCGCTGCAGGCCGGGGTTTCGCGACGGGGAACTTATCATCGAGGCGGGGCTTCCGGATTGCGCTCCCGGTTACCCCCGACCTTGCGAATGATCTCTTCTTCGCCCGCGGTCAAACCTGCTTGAAGGGACTCGGCTTCGCATAATCTGAGCCCATCCCCATTGTCAAGACAAAATGCGGAGTGGTTTGATTTGACGATGTCGTAGGCAGAGTTGTCTCCGGTATTTGACTTTCGGACATGAATGTTTATATTTACGACAGTACAAACTTCAAACATAAGCGAGGAATTATGCCATGAAAGGGCTGCTGTTGATTATTGGGGTGGTGGTCGTCTGGTTTTTGCTTCAAGCGGTTATTTTGCCGAAGTTTGGCGTACAAACCTGAATGGTTCAGACCCGCCAGGTGGCGGGCGAAAAAAATAAAGCGGCTGGAGACAAGCCGTCTGAGATGGAAGTAAAGTGAAACTCCCCGTGGCTTGGCACGGGGAGTTTCACTCGACGTCTTATCCTTAAAATACTGAGTTGCCGCTGTTTCCTCTCCCTGAAGAATCCTCCGGGCATCATCGAACAACATTGTCTTGATGGCATCCACAAAAAGGTCGGTGGCCTTCGGCACCGCCGCCTCGGCTGCACGATTCAGCCTGATCGGATATTTGCTTGTTGCACTCAGGACAATTTATCATAGCCATTTTCCCGCTTCTCCTTTCAACCCCCATATGCGTGGGTCATGCAATTTAATCTTCTTGTTTTCATCAGCCGTTGACGTTGTTCCTGTAAGTTATCTCCACGCATCCCGTTCCGTACTTCCGCTCCAAACTCCGGATAATAAAATGACCTCTGGCCATGTTTTGAAAGTGATCTATGAAAATAGTATTGATCAATGCGCCCCCTGCCGCTCCAATGATCGGGACAGCGGAAGCGGCAGCCTTTTGGGATACCGTTACACCAAACCTTGAAGCAATCGTTGCAATCAGCCTGACCAATGCCGGAGTCCCTTCCTCGGCAATCCCCTTTTCGACGATATACTTTGCCGCTTCCGATACCTGCTTGGCAAGCAGCGCCTTCACGGCATAGTATCCGCTTTCCGTTGCATTGTCCCTTTCACTGCTGCCGCCCAAGGCAAATACCTCAAGGCATGCCAGCTTTGTTTCTATCTCTCGGACGTCTTCGCCTTCACTCCTGGCAATGTCGGCAATGGAGCGAAACATGATGATCGTCGTTGCCGGTAATTCGATCGCCAGAGCAGGCAAACCGAATGCGCCCCCTGTTGCGCCGGAAGCAGCCACGAGAACCTTATGGAGCGTGTCTCCCGATTTTTTCTTTACGCCATAGTCAATGGTTTTCACTGCGACATCGAGTGCATGGCGAAGAGATTTTCGGGTGATCGTTTGAATGGCATCGATCCATTTCTCGGGCAGATAGTCAAAGGCCTTCTCAAACGGCATACCCACCACATTTGTAAGCTTTGCTGCAAGGCCGGGATTTTCAAGAAGGTTAATTGCGTGCTTTAAGCGAATGATATCTTCTGGAGTCATTTTTATTCAGGTCGATATGAATGCAGGGTTTTTATTTTTATCTGCGAGAAACTCCTTCAAGGCGGAACCACCTGTCAACCGGCCATGGGAGATGATCAATGTCCCATCAGAATCCGTAATGTTTTTCTGAGTTCTTGCTGCATATTCCCCCGTCGGCATTTCCTGGAGATGTTATTTATCCGGAGATGATTTTATAGACCACGACTCGCCCTTAATCTCCCTCTGTCAATCCCGATAAGCAAATGGGATCGTCTCAATTAGCATAATGACTCAGCGGTCAAGAAAAACCTTGTCTTCCTTATACACAGGAACCAGACTGGAAGAATCGATCTGTGCGCAAATCGCTATATCCTCGCTCAGACCGATCCCAATTAGGTATTGTCCCCATTCCGATTCTCTGAGCATCTTGTAAATATCTGGAGAAAAATGTTCATAGAGGAGCTTGGCTGCCCGGGCCGCATCCGTCATGACCAAGGAATTACTATCTGCACATAGACGGGCGATTATTCCACCACCGCAAGCGACATCCTCAATACAGAACAAATTCTTCTCACCGGAACAGGCGATGATCACATCACGACCAGATTCCGTGAGGCGGCGGCAAACAGCGGAGAGGTTCAAAAAGGCTCCAATGAAAATCTCCTCTGCCTCTCGTGCTGCCACCAGCGCCCGCGTTCCGTTGGTGGTTGTCATAATAATGATTTTTCCGCGTACCTTCACGGGGGAATAGTCGCGGGGAGAATTACCCACATGGAATCCCTCGATGGCTTTGGCTCGCCTCTCCCCTCCAAGAAGGATATTCGGGACCTTCAATTTGTCAGCCAATGCCCGGGTCTCTTCGATGGTGGCCACAGGAATGAATCCGGCACATCCGTTTTCAAAGGCCGTGATCATGGTAGAAGTCGCCCGCAGGGAATCAATGACCACAACGGCTTTCCCCGTTAAATCCTTTTTCTCCAATTCAACGGGGGTAAAAGCCAAATCGATTTTCAAACACTTCTCCTGCCTCTTGCCCATATTTATCTCTCTTATCGGAATTTCTTGCCATTTCCCCTGTCGGTGTGAATCCCCCCTTCTGAGGTTGGTCGTCAATAGCGGACACCTTTATCCCTGATGATGACAGAGGGCCAAGGCTGTCGATTACTGCCACTCTGAGCTATTCTGGCCTCATCCAAAAACGTTTGTAACACATCTTCCGGTATGGCATCAGCCTTAAATTTCCTACACTTCTTCTGGTCCGAATCACCTCATGGAAGTGCATAATTTCAAATACCTCCGTCATTTTCATCTGATACTATAATTTCAATATCTTATAACCATCCCAGGGCCTTCCACCAAAAATAATTTATGGGCAACAAAAAGAAGATGGTTATTGCCGCCAAAATGAAACACACTTTTATCGCAGACGATAATTTCTCACCAGATAATTGCATACCTATTACGATGGAAGGTACCTGATAGGGAAAAATGACCGTCGAAAAGCCCAGCATCTGTGTCATGATAATAGTCTTTATGGACCAACCGGTAACCACTGACAATTGATCCGAGAGAGGCGTTATCACAGCGGGTGCACCTGGTATGGTTGCCCCAACTGCAGTGAACAGCGAGGCAAGACTGAGCGACATGTAATTGATAAAGGGACGATCTTCACCAAGGGGAAATGACGCAATAAGTTTTTGGGCAAGCATGTCACCTAAACCCGAATGGCTCACCATGCCCCCAAGTCCTAAAATGCCTGCCACAAAAAAGAGTGACCCATAGTTTATATTTTCATTGAACTGCTTGCCGGTGACAATATTAATACGCGGCATCAGAAGGAGTACGGCACCCCCCAAGGCGATCCATGCAGGTGAAATATGGTGTATAAAATCGGTGATCCATAATGCTAACAAGACGATCAGTATGACTGACAGTAACACTTCATTTTTCGACATGGGCCTCGTTGTTTTCATTTCACCTTTTACTGCTTTCCCGGGTTTGTCAGGATACATCCACACAATTAGACCTATGATCACCAAGGATTTCAGCAGGCCCAGCACGGGAAAGTGCAACGCCAGATACTCTCCATACAATGGCGATATATTGAATTGCGTTTCCGCCATGCCGACAAGGACCATGTTCACTACATTGGACGGCAAAATGGCGTACGCAGGAATGACTGCTCCCAGTGTGGCGGCGAGAACGATGCCGATACGTCCATTTGATCCCTCGGCAAAATCAAAATGATCCGCAATCGCAAGTGTAACAGGTATCAGGAATATAATCCGTCCCATCGACGACGGCATGAGGAAGGAAAACAACACACCCGCAATCACAACGCCGCTTATTATTCTCAGGTAATTCCCGTTAAGATGAACGACTACTTTATCGGCAATCCTGTTTCCCAGACCTGTGCCGGTTATCCCCACGCCGATTACAAGGCCACCAAATATGAGCCACATGGCAGTTGATTCAAATCCCGAAAAAACCACATTCGCGGGAGCTAACGAAAAGATCATGGCTAAAAAGAAGAACAAGAGCGCAGTCAGATGCTCAGGGATAATCATGGTTGCCCAAAAACCGATTGCAACAATGGCGAGTGCGGCAACTCGGGATTCCCGGGGTGAAAAAAATGCAGGTGGATATATGACCAGAATCAACCCGCCTGCAATTGCAAGCAGTACCACGATAGACCCGATATTCGTTTTGAAATTTTTATACATATGAAATGATTTTTCTGCACCTGTCCCAACGGTTTGTCAATAATTATCTCTCGCCCACAGAATCAAGAGGCCACTTTTTTTAAACTTTTTTGAAATTTTTCGGGGATTGAATTCTGACGACCCCGTAAAAAGTAAAAAATGATGTTTGCAAAATGTTTACAAGTAAAAAAATAAGGGGTTAGAGAATACTATCCAACCCCTTGATTTACTGGCGCGCCCAGCAGGATTCGAACCTGCGGCCCTCAGATTCGTAGTCTGATGCTCTATCCAGCTGAGCTATGGGCGCGTTTTGAAATTTATTTTTCCGGACCGCCGCGGCGGGAAAGCACCCTGCCCGGAAGTCCGCCCACTTTACCCGCATCCGACCATCCGGGCAATGGGCGGCCATTCTATCCACTTTGTTGAATATGTCAACAGGATTCGTCGCAACCGAATTTTACCGGGATTTTCCCCGGATTGTCCCCGCCGATAGCCCGGCCGGCCTTCAGCCTTTCAGTGCGTCTTCCTGGGAATCGAACACGGGAATTTCCGATGGCAAGTCCACCAGATTGAAGATCTTGCGCACGTTGCTGTTGACGCCGTAGCAGGCGATCTTTCCTCTCAAATCCTGAATTTTATAGGCGGCCTCGAACAGGACTCGAAGTCCGGCACTGCTGATATAGTCGAGACCCGAGCAGTCCAGGCAGAGCATCTTTTCTCCCTGATCGACGATGGAGACGATCTTTTCCCTGACCATGGGCGAGGTCACCGCGTCCATGCGGCCTTTCAGTTCCAGAATCATCCAGTCCCTTTTTTTGTTTTCGAAGATATCCATCACAGGCTCCCTAAATATTTTTTGATTTGCAGGATGTTCATGCCGTCCTGCCGCTGATCAGACCGTTCATCCGCGAGACGGCGTACGAGGTCAAGCCCCGGCTGCGCCGGCATAGCGAACGCAGAGCACCGTAATGTCATCGGACTGAGGAGCGCCTTTGCTGAAACTTTTTACGTCATGAAGAACGGCATCGACACACCGGTTTGCCCCGGTCGGATGATCCAGGTTCCCGAGGAGCGCAAGGAGTCTTTCTTCGCCGAAAAAACCCTTTTCCCGATTCTCCGCTTCCGTCACGCCGTCCGTAAAGACGAGCAAACCCTCTCCCGGTTGCAGATGCAATCGCTGTGTCTTGAATCCGGCTTTTTTCGTGATCCCCAGCGGTTTTCCAACGGGCAACTCCACGGTCCGGCATAGACCGGTTTCCATGAATAGGACCGGGGGAACGTGCGCGGCGTTGCTGAAGACCACCTCGCCCGTCCGGATATTCAAAATTCCCAGAAAGACGGTAATGAACATGAGCATCTCATTGCCGTCGGTCAGTTCCATATTGGCCGCCTGCAGGATGCGACCGGGGGCGATGTTCCGATCCTGGGCGGCGCTCCGCAGGAGAGCCTTACTGCGGGCCATGAACAGCGCGGCCGGAACACCCTTGTCGGAAACATCCCCCACGATGAAGCAGAAGTGATCTTCGTCGATAAAGAAAAAATCGTAGAGGTCTCCTCCCACCTCCCGCGCCGGCTCCAGGACGGCGTATATATCGATCTCTGTCCTTCCCGCGAGAACGGCCTTTCGATTCGGCAACATGCTCATCTGGATATCCCGCGCGATACGCAGTTCACTTTCAATCTTTTCGCGGGCCGCCGTCGTCTCCTGGAGATTCTTCAGATATTCGCCCAGACGCTGCGCCATATTCCAGAAGGTCCGCGCGAGATGACTGATTTCCTTCGGGAAACGGATCTGAAGCAATTCCCTTTCCCCATCTTTGGAGAGGGTAAAATCACTTTTCTGGAGTGCGGCGGCATGCCAGGTCAGCCTGGCCAGAGGCGCCGTGACCCGTGAAAGGAGCAGATAAACGACGATCATGGAAAACAAAACCACAATGCCGACGAAGATCGCCTGGTGTTTGACGATTATTCCCGCGGGCTTCTCCATTTCATCCTGATACACCGATGAGGAAACATACCAGTTGAAGGGTGTAAAGCGCTCTACATGGGAGAACTTTAAATATCGGTAATCCCCGGGGTCGTCAGGCTTGTCCCAGAAATATTTGAATGGTACGGCCGGATTTCCGGATGCGGCGATCAGGTCCTGCAGGTGATTCCGGCCTGTCACAGGATTCTTCAATACGGACCCGTCGGCATTTTCCAGGCCGGGATGAATCAGAATCTTTCCCGAACCGTCGAAAAGGCTGAAATAACCCGTTTCCGAGACGTGTACCTGGTTGAAGGTACGCTTGAGGACGCCCATGATCTCGGCCATTTTCTGGGCTACGTCCCGGTCAATGTCGTCAATGTAGAGCCCGGTCCCGATCAGCCAGTCCCATTTCGGATAGTGGTAAAAGTAGAGGAGCTTCGGAACGGGTTTTTTCTGCCCCAGGCGGGTCCACCATAGAGTCAGAAAGCCGTCCCGATGTTCGCGGGTCATATTCCACATGGTTTTGGCCACGGGCCGGCCCTTTATGTCCGTGGCATGGGACATGTCCCGCCCCCGGATCCGGGGATCGGCATGGGAGATGGCGACATTGTTCCGGTCGTAAATGAAAAAATAGTCATTGTTGCCGTAGCGCGTGTTCTGCACGGCGTCAAGGGCCGCCCGACGGGCCTGTTCCTCGGTCAGAACGCCCTTTCGGCAAAGACCGTGAAAAAAGTCCACCTCGGAGACGATGACGGATACCAGGTCGCGCAGATGTTGTTCATAGCGTCTCCGCGCATATTTTTGGAAGAATTCCAGACCGGATGCGTTATCCGCCAGATTAAGCATGATGACGTGCATGATGTTCCGGGCCTCGGCGTCACCCTGGACGAGCATACTGCGGGTCACTTCCCGCTGGGTAAATATCATGAACGCCACGGCTGTAATGCCCAGGGCGCAAATCACCACAAGGACAATAATAACACGGAGACGGCTGAACAGACCGATCAATGATTGAAATGAAGATCGACGATGCACTGCTTGCCTTCCTGTGTCATTGTGACCTGGTCCGCGTATTGCCTGATGAGGTAGCCCGCCAGACGGGTAACGGCGTTCGGATCGGTGCGCAGCTCATTCTTGTCGGGACGTTCTGCGGGGAATTCCAGGGGCGCACCCCGGTAGCTGATCCGGATATCCAGATTATATTCGTCGAATTTTGCATTCATTATGATCGCAGGATCCGACAGGTCAACATGCGCCGTGGCTTCCATGAATTCGTTCATAGCCGACATGGCGTTGTAAATGACTTCCTTTCTCGCCCCCCAGGCGGCCCCCTGATTTTCCATGAATTGGAAGATCTTTCGCGAAACATCCGTTCCGGAGGTCAGTTCCAGGGCTTCCTGCCGGGCGATGCCGATCCGCATGATCAGATTCAGAACGATGGCCAGAACCGTCGTCACGGCCAGGGAAGAGCAGAACAGGGGTTTCAGGTAGGGGTGTACATGCTGATAGAGCTGCGGAAAGATATCCACACTGATGCCGAACATGAGGGACACGGCGATCACAAAGGTCCGGCGGATGTCAATCATCCGGGACGTCATGATCTGCACGCCCGAGATCACCATGAAGCTGACCATGAAGACCAGGGCCGCCCCCATGACCGGTCTGGGCATGATGCTGAAAAATGAAGCCAGCTTGGGGAGAAAGGCCAGGGCGATATAGATCCCTCCGGTGTAAAAGGCGATGATCCGGCTGGTAGCCCCCGTGGCCACACAGAGTCCTACGCTGCTGGCGTAAAGTGATTTTCCCATCGCCCCGGTCAGACCGCCGATGACGGATGCCAGGCCGTCCGCCAGGGTGCCTTTGCCGATGTTGACCAGGTCCGGCCGGGTCCATTCCGTGTCATTGATTTTCTGGCACATCGTCAGGGTGGCGACGGACTTCAGGGTGGAGGCAAGGGTTACGACGATAATGGGGATGAGCATCGCCGCATCAAAGGAGTAACGGATATAGGAGATATCGGGAAGGGAAAAGAGGGGCGCTTCCGCCATGCGCATCAAATCTTCATGGGAGAGAACGCCCATGAAGACGGCGGCGACATAACCCGCCGCTATCCCGATAATGACGGAGTAGAGGCGCAATCTCCCCTTGCTCCAGACATTGGTTCCCACCATGACGGCGAGGGTGAAGATCGCCACGGTCAGATGGGTCGGGTCTATGGGGCTGTTCTGGTTTTTGACGCTGAAGAAATCGAGCATCATGATGGGTACGATATTCAGGCCCACCATGGTGAGAACCACACCAGTCACCTCCGGCGGGAAAATGACACGCAGGCGGCTCATGATCCGGGCAAGCAAACACTCGATCACGCCGGAAACGATGGTCATGCCGAAGATAAGCGGAAGGCCGCCGGTGGTGCCGGCCAGGATGGATACGGAGAGGAAGCTGGGGTCGGTTCCCTCCGTGCAGAGATAACCGCTGCCCACCGGCCCCTTTTTCAGCGCCTGAAGCATCGTGGCGAGTCCTCCGGCAATCATGGTCATGGACACGACGTTGCGGATAATATCCGGCGCGCAGCCCAGCTCCCGCATGACGATGGTCACCACAATCAGACCCGTCGTAAGGAAAAAGATGTGCTGGACGGCCAGCAGGATGGAGATGCGGACGGGTGGTTTTTCATCCACCCCGTAGAGCAGATTGGCGGGCTTCTTTGCCATACGCGCTTTCCCCCATTCATGATAAAGATAATGCCGTCCCGAGGCTGTTCCCGGGAAGTTGCACAGGGCAAGGGCAATGACGATCAGTTCGGAGTTTTTTAGCCTCTTTCCACGATGTTGTCAATCCAAAAGGTTTCCGACTATCGCATCGGGTTTCGTGAAGGCCCATGATTCAGAAACCAACAGGTGGGTATTAAGTTTACAGGTGGATAGTGCAAGCGGATATTTATTATCCATGTTTTTCCATGAGGTCGCTTGCCATTCTTCCGTAAATATTCTATACTGGATGTATATCCGCGAGTTGCATGTTACGAACGCAATCGGCACGCTCTTTGCTCTATTGCATAAGTCAAAGGCGATAGCTGAAGGAATAACGTGAAACAGCGACAGCCGCCATTTTTTGGGTACCAATCGTTCCGGCGGCATTTCATGATGCAGGAGGACGAAAAATGAAAATCTCGATCTGCGGGAAGACGGCGGGCGGGTATCGGACAGAAAGATGGGTGTCCGCAGCCCCTATCCGGATTTCGCTTTTCGCGGCCGTTCTGGTCTTGTCGGCATGCTATCCCGTACACTATCGGCCGATCCCGCAATCCATGCCCGGTGAGGCCGCTGCGGCCCTGCAGGTTCCCTCAACGCAGGTCTATTTTTTCCCGAAGGCCGGCCAGACAACGGAACAGCAGTCCCGCGACCACTATGACTGTTACAACTGGGCGATCCAGCAGACCGGTTTCGATCCGGGACAGTCTGCGATCCCGACAGATCAACGCGTCAGTGTTGTGCCGATGCCGCCGCTGGGGCACGATACCGTCGCGTTTACCATTGCCGGCGCGGTGCTGGGTGCGCTGATCGGCGGGCGTCATCATGGCGCGGGGAGTGCCATAA
>JAFGRP010000225.1 GCA_016935075.1 Deltaproteobacteria bacterium
CTTCGATATCTGTGAATTCCTCCTGCGTCTGCACGAGGGGGCAAAATCGGCGGTGATCTTCCGGCCGCTTTCCATAAAGGCAGCCTACTTCGCCCCCTGCCACCTCCGATCCCTCGACATCGGCCTCCCCGCCCTCGAAATGCTGCGCCTCATCCCGGGGCTGGACGTCCGGCTGCTCGAGGCGGACTGCTGCGGCCTGGGAGGACTCTACGGCTTCAAGAAGGAGAAGTTCACGATCGCCGAGGAGATCGGCAAGGATCTGACGGAGGCGGCCGCCCGGATGAAACCCGAACTCATCCTCACGGACTGCGAGGGCTGCCGGATGCAGATCCGCCATCTGACCGGCCTTAAGGTCCTCCACCCCATTCAGATCCTACGCGACGCCCTGACGCAGCCGCTCGCCCATCCTTAAAGGCGTTTGCCTGATGACTTAAAAACGCAATAACCGTGCTTTGGTTAATGATGAACAATCATTTCTTTTCCGCGACGGCTTTGAAAAATGTATAACAGAATACCCCGTCCGCTTCCGCGGTACGGTAGAGATCCCTTATCCCTGCGTCGAAATCGGCCTGTTCGATCATCCCTGATCTGATCGCCGGTTCCCTCACACCCTCGATCATCGCCGTGAAGGTTCTCTTCGTGAAACCTTCCACGAGTCCGGGTCTCGTGGCATCGACGTAGACCATCCGGGGGGAGACGCGAATGCAATCATAACCCGCCTCAAGCAAAAGGGGATACAGCTCCCTGCCGATCATGGCATTCCCTCCCGCTGTTCGCTGCAATTCGACCTGACATTGAATCGCCCTGTGTGCCGTTTCACTGTCCGGATAAAAATAGGCCGAACCATGGTCTCCCTCAATGACGGTGACCGTGCCTCCTCTCTTCAAATGCCTGCCCAGTACCCGCAGTGCCATAACCGGATTTGCGAGATGCTCCAGCACAAAACAAACAAAGATATGGTCAAAGCAGTCCGGACCATACTGCAGATGAAAAATATCGGCCTGTTCAATTTGCACATTGTTCAAGCCTGCCGCCGCCACGTTTCTCCGGGCTTCGGCGACGGAGGTTTCGGATATGTCAATCGATGTGATCATCGCGTTTGGGCTGTTTTTTGCCAGCGTCAAAGTTTGAGCGCCGACGCCACAACCGGCTTCCAGAACGCGGCTCCCTGAAGGATACGCGGTATCGGAATGCAGCAATTCAACCAGCGTACCGGCCTGGTCCTGTAAACGAAGGTTCTCCCGCGGATCATATCCATGAACGTATGCCTTGGTCATCCCTCCCTCCTTATGTATCGAATACCCTGGTTCACATACAGTGACCAGCCGTTGCGTGGAACGGCTTATCGTACAGGCCGTATGGAAACTCCGTCGGAATCGGAAACAGAACGCCAACTGAGCAGCGTTCCTGCAATGAGCATCCCGCACCCGATCCAAAGACCCGGTCCCGGCACAACGGTGAGATAGAGGCAGCTCGCAACTGTGGAAAAAAAAGGCGTCATGTAGGAACCTGCTGCAACCAGCACCAGGTTTCCGTTTCGCATGGCGGTGTCCCACAGCCCGTATGCGGCGTACGTCGCCATTCCGAGACAAATCGCCTCCGCGATGGAACGGATGCTCCAGGTGCGCGGTTCCTGGACGCCGAAACAGATCAAGAGCAGTACGACAGCCGTGACAGGCAGGAACAGGTCCACTCCTCCGGCTGCGCTGCCACCCGCCCACTTGCAGGTCAGAACAGAATAGAGGGCCCAGGCCGCTGCGGCAGTGAGTCCCAGCATGTAGGCGGCCGGGTTGTCTCCGATATGGACGACAAAGGTCCGCCATGATACGTCCGCACCGTGCGTCAGGACGAGAAAAACGCCCAGAAGAGCCAGTGCCGTACCCGGAAACAGGAGCAGGGTGGCCGCCTTGCGGAGAAGCGCCACGGAGAGGAGCAGCATCAGGACGGGCCAGAGATAGTTCAGGAGGCCGATCTCGAGGACCTGCTGCCGGTTTGCGGCAAGTCCGATGGCAAGATAGAGAAAAAGCATATAGACAACAAAAAGCACACCGCAGCCGATCAGATAGTTGAGCGGAAGGTGACGGATATGCCGCCGGTTCGCTTCACGGCACGCGAGGCGGGCCAGGGAAACCATACCGGCGACGCCGTAGACGGCCGCCGCAGCGGTTACAGGTCCAAGTTGCTCGGAGAGGCTTCGGGCGACGGCGATCGTCATGCTCCATAGCAGGATGGCGCCAAAGCCTCCGGCCGTGGCAAAGGTCCGCCCGCGGCCGGTTTTCTCAATGCGTGGCTCTGCAACAGGTTCCATTTCTCTTTGTGCGTGCATCACATCCGGAGGCCGTAGGTGAGGGCGGTCCGGTCTATGGCAACCCCCAGGGCGGCATGGAGGAGTTCGTTGCGGTTGAGAATGAAAGGGTGGTACTCCAGACGGGATTCCTCCAGTGTGACGCGCAGACCCGTAAGCTTCCGATAGTGTTTCCGTTTTTCCATGATCATCTGGGCAAGGTTGATGACGATTCCCCCGGCCGCCTCGTCCAGCGGGAGCGTGACCGGGTAGAGGGAGGTCCGGGGGAGGCGGTCGACCTCGTCGCCCAGGGGACGGAGGACCGTCATCTGGCGGGACCAGCGGGCATAGAGGGCCGGGTTGACCTTGAAGGCCGGCGACCAGAAGTAAAGGGGAGCCGCCTCGAAGGCGGGAGTAATCGCCTTCGGCAGATTTGCGATCCGGATCAGGTCGGCCCAGGAAGCGAGATCCATCCCTTCGAATCGGGGCTTCATCCGCCAGAAGGGAAGGTGCATCGCGATTTCCCCCGTTTTCGGCGGCAGGGTTATAACGGCGAACGCTACCGGAGTGAAGCTCCGGCCGGGACAGGCCCAGGTCGAGTTGCAATTCCGGCAAATTAAAACCAGAGAGTCCCTCTCTCCCTCCATGTCCCATCCGCAATGGGGGCAGAGGGTCGGGATGAAGAGGACCTGACCCGGCGGCGCGGGGGACGAGGCCAGCAGACGTTCACGGTCCTCAATGTTGCAGGCGGAAACCGTTCTTCCGAGGACGCCGTCATAGAGGGTCCCGCCCCGGAGGAGCATGGGGGCATGAATCAGGCTCACCGTCTCGCCGATGAATTTCCGGTAGAAGACGCCCTGAGGCGTCTCGCCCAGGCCGGGGATTGCCTGCTCGACCGGTCGATCCGCAGCGATGAACCGCCCTTCCGTGGCCGGCGAGACGAAGTGAAGCTTCAGAACCTGCGGCCGGAGGCCCAGTGTGGGGGGAAGTCCCGGTATGCCTGCGGCAAGCGAATTCGCGTCTACGAAACGGTTTGTCACCTGGGCGGCGGTTACGCTGAAGGAAGGGCCCCGGAGGCGCCAGTAGGGGATATAGAGGAGTTCTCCTGCAGCCCCCGCGGCAGGCGCGATGTGGTACTGGAAGTGTCCCTCCGGAACGAGGTAAAGGCGGGTCCGGCAGAAGGGGCAGGCAAGGAGCCGGTCCGTTTCATCCAGCGTCACCGGCGCCCCGCACTGGGGGCAGCCCTGTTCGATCTGCCAGCCCGTTCCGTTTCTCCTATGTGGGGACACCTTGCCGCAAGGTGTCCCCATCGTTGTCACATTTTTTGTCCGCACTGGTTGCAGAAGGTCGCGTTCGGCAGGTTTGCCGTGCCGCAATGGGGACACTTTTTCTCCTGCGCTTTTTCTTCAACGGGGCGTCCACACTGGACGCAGAACTTTGCGCTCGGGGGGAGGTTCTTCCCGCACCCCGGGCATTTCTGGAAGATCAGGAGCTGGTGGCCGCAGTGGGGACAGAATTTCGCCTCCTTCGGGACCGGAAGCCGGCAGTCCGGACAGGAGACAGCCTCCGTCGGGGCCGCCTGGGCGGGTCCGCCCCGGAAGGCCTCGGCGAACATCGCCGGCATCATAAGCCCCATCCCCATGCCGAGGCCGGCGCCTGCCTCGCCCTGCGTCTGGGCGGCGCTTTCCAGGGCCATTGCGGCCTTCATCTTGAGGAGTTTGTTCAGATCGTCGAAGACGCCCAGCCGGCTCTTGTCGTCAATGGCCTTCTGCACCTCCGGCGGCGGGGTGATTGAATTGATATAGAGGTCGGCGAGCCCCAGGCCGAACTGTTCGAAATCGTTCTGGAGGAGCTTCTTGAGTCCCCCGGAAAGTTCCTCGTACCGGGCGGGGAGATCGAAGATCGTGTCGATCTTTTCTCCCATGAAATCGTTAAAGCGGGAGACGATGACCCGGTTGAGGTATTCGGCGACGGCCTCCGTGGTATAGACCCCCTGCGTTCCGACAAGGCTGTTGATGAAAAGGAGCGGCTGGAGGATTCGGAGATTGAAGACGCCGAACGCCCGCAGGCGGATGAGGCCGAGTTCCCTGTCCCGGAAGGCGACCGGGTCGCGGGTGCCCCACGTGAGGTTCGGAAAGATCTTCATGTTCGTGAAATAGACCTCGGCGCGCAACGGACTCGTCATGCCCCAGGGGATGCTGAGAATCTTCGTCAGCAGGGGGATGTTGGCCGTCTTGAGGGTGTGGCGTCCCGGACCGAAGGCGTCATAGGCCTTGCCGTTGTAAAAGAAGACGGCCGCCTGGCTTTCGCGGACCGTCATCTGCGCGCCCCACTTGATCTCGCCGGAACCCGTCTCCGGGATGCGGTGGACCAGTTCTTTTCCCGATTCGTCAAACCATTCGATGACTTCCAAAAAAACAACGTTGTTCGTTCCCATGGTTCACCTAAGCAAAGGGTTCATAGAAGGGGTGGGTCCAAAAGACCTTTTCCAGATGACCGTCCGGTTGAAATATAGAGGAGCCTCTCTGCGAAGTCAAGGAGGTAAATCGCTGGGCTGCCCTCCCCGTGCCATCAATCCGCGTGATTGATCGCCAGGGCCGTCGAGTACGATCTCACCTCACTCGTGAAGCCGCCCCGGAGCTTCTTCGTGAACTACCTCCCCCCCGGCGAGGGTAGCATAAAATTTTCCGCGCCATGGGCGCTAATTCCAGATCACCTCGACGGGATTGATCTGTCCCTCTGTGATCGTCTTCACGGCGCTCCAGTGCTGGGTTCCACCCTCATCCACCCGGAACTTGTATGACCTGTTGGGCAGCAGAAATTCCGCCTTGCCATCGGCATTCGTCGTAGCATTCAAACCGAGATACGAACCGCTGCCGCTGAACAGGTACACCCGCACGCCGGATACCGGATTGCCGTTCTTTTGCGCGATGATCTGCGCCACCCCTTGCGGGATGCTCACCGTGGCGTCCTGAAACTGGAATTCCCCGGACCAGAACGAATAACCCCGATAATCCACCCTGACCTTGTAACCCTTGTTCGGCAGGCTGAACGTCGCATGGCCGTCGCTGTCCGTCATCTGCGTCTTACCCAGATAGCTGCCAGAGGTTGTAAAGAGATAGACAATCACCCCTGCGATGGGCTCCGAGCCCTGGTAGATTCCTTCCACGGTAATGACGGTGCTCCGGTGCGGGATCGCAAATGTCCCGGCAAGTGTAGTGGGCACCGTGTAAAGATCCGTCCAGAACGGGTAGCCCAGATAGTCCACCCGGAATTTGTAATTTTTGTTGGACAGGTTGAAGGTGACCTGGCCACTGCCGTTCGTCGCTCCGGAAAGGCCAAGATAGCTCCCCCCCTCGTTGAAAACATAGCAGTTGACCCCGGTAAGCGGATCGGATGCGCCCTTGAGCACTGTCAGGGTGAAGGCCCCTCCGCCTGTGTTGATCTCCACGGTGTTCACCAGACCCGCGTTGATCGCGGCCGTCGCCCAGTACTGGCTTCCCAGATAGTCCGCACGGAACTTGTACGTCCCGGCCGGCAAACGGAAATTGGCCCGGCCGGAGGCATCGGTGGTCCCCGATAGGCTGAGATAGGACCCGCCGGAGCTGAATGCATAGACCGGAACGTTCCCGACGTCCTGACCGGTCATGGTGACATGGATGCAGGCTGTACCCTCCGGAATGACAATTGTCTTGTCCTCCCACGTAAAGCTCTCCGACCAGAACGACTGCCCCAGGCAGTCCGCCCGCACCTTGTAGGCTTTCTGAGGCAGACTGAAGCTCACCCGGCCGGTTCCATCGGTCGGCCCGCTCAGCGACAGGTACGAACCGGAGGGGCTGAAGAGGTATACCGGAATGCCGGTCTTTGCCTGGAGATCGCCTGCCAGGGACCCCATAACCGTAATCGTGACGGTCTGATGATCAATCACATTTGTGAGACTCAGGATCGTCGGCACGGTCACAACATTCGTCCAGTGCGGGTACCCGAGGTAATCCACCCTGAATTTGTATTTGCCGTTGGAAAGATTGTAGGACGCCTGACCCGTGTCGCCGGTTTTCCCCGAGAGGCCAAGATAAGAACCCGCCTCGTTGAATACGGAGCTATTGACGCCGATCAGCGGATCGGAGGTCCCTTTGAGTACGATCAGGCTGAACGAACCACCGCCCGTGTCGATGATAACCGGTTTGAGTTGATCGGCAATGAGTGTTTCTTCCGCGCTCCAGTATGCGTTGCTCAGGTAATCGGCCCGGAATTTGTATGAAGAGGCCGGAAGACGGAAGGCGATCTTGCCGGCTCCATCCGTTTTGCCGTTGATCCCGAGATAGGAACCTTCGGGTGTGAAGGCATAGATGTTAACGCCCGCTATGGGATGACCCGCCTGTAAAACCGTGATCTCCGTCTCGGCCATGGGGATATTGATCGTCGTATCCTCGGCGTTGAAGACCGCGGAGAAATACTGCCGCCCCAGGTAATCCGCCCGAACCTTGTAATCCCTGTCGGGCAGGGAGAAGTTCACCCGGCCTTCTGCGTCCGTCTTTTGATTCTGCCCCAGGTATGAACCTGAAGGGGTAAACAGATAGACATTGATCCCCAAAAGGGGCATGGATGACCCTTGATAGGTGCTGTTGACGGTGATATTCACTGTATGATGCGGAATCGTCAGATCGATTCTCGTTGCCGAGGTGACCTGGACCACGTCGCTCCAGAACGGGCAGCCCAGGTAGTCGGCGCGTACCTTGTAGGTTCCCTGGAACACATTAAATACGGCAACGCCGGCCGAGTCGGTTTTCTGCGTCTTCCCCTGATAGCTTCCGCCTTCGCTGAAGAGGTAGGTGGAAACCCCCTGCAGGGGACTTTGGGTATCCTTGCAGACCGTGACTTGTAACTGAAAGCCGCTGGCGGTGGTTGTTTTCTGCGTTCGGTTCCCCACGGCATCGTATTGATATTCGACGATGGTTCCGTTTGCTGTGTTTTCCGTGCGGATGAGACGATTCAGATCGTCATACTGGTAATTGATGGTATCGGCAAAGCAGGGGATCAGCGTGATGAGGGTAAGTGCGATAATAATTGCCGGGATGATCTTCCTGGAGGTATGACGTCTTCTCATTTTCCCACCCTCCTCGGCTGTCTGCAAATCCTGTGTTTTCTTTTTTGCTGAAGTTAAATCTAAACGAAATTTTGACCCGTCCACGATTTACGCTGAATTCAATATATGGTGCCCAGAACTCCCAGCATACAGGCCCCAGAATGTTCCAGAATTTTAATAGCTATTTATCTCACCCGAATTCCCATGTCTCCCGAATTCCCACCGAATTCCCACGATTGCGGTTGATGTCAAGAAGTGCCCCCTGCACTACTTGATATATTGGACCCTTTTAGACGCAGAATCATTTTTTCAACTATCCATCCAAACAAAAACCCAGTTGGCATTATTATTATGCCTTCCCAAAAAGGCATTGTTAAAAGAGCTATTGAATCAGTCGATGATCCCGGAAAGTAGAAAATTTGAATATGTATTAATATGTCAATCCCTAAAATAAATATGCCGCCGCCAATAATTGCACCAACGCTTTTTAACTTTAATGATGTCAGATAATATGCAGTGTAAGGGAATAGTGCCCACAAAATATACCATATATCTGGATAGTTCCGGCTCAATTCTGTAAATGCTGCTAAAAATATTCCTAATAGAATTATGACAAATTTAGCTATTTTTTTGTTCAATTTCATATTCATCTTATTTTTCGCAACACTTTCGTGCTTTGTCAAAATATTCATTGCCGTTTTCCCTTACATAATTATAGTAAGTAATAGCCATAGATTCACAATGATTTCTCGAATAACCTAATGCCAGACGATTGCATACATTTCTCATATTTTGATAAAATTCGTTATCACACATGGCTCTTGTCTTGCCCGTTCGTTTTCCTCCACATCCATAACAATCATCATGGTTAGTACAAGGCCCTTCAAAACTATACCAACCAAACCAAATATCGGGAACTTGTTTCCATCCAGATCCGCACGCTAACCCACTTGGGTCAATGAGGTTCAGGGGGTTATTGGCAACATATACATAGAAGTTAATTCCACCCGCAAACCCAATCGGATCTCTGGTTATAAAGCGTCCAGCCTTGGGATCATAATATCTTGCCCTGTAGTAGAGAAGTCCTGTCTCGGGATCGTATTCTCTTGCCGTGTAGGTGTACGGCTGGGTGATTGTCGGGGCGCCGTTCATTATGTTCCCGAAGGCGTCGTACCGGTAGCTTTGCATGATGTTGCCGGTACTGTCGGTGAGGGCGATGATCGAGCCCAGACTGTCGGCATGGTAATAGTACATCTGGCTGTTCTTCTCCATGGCCAGCGGCTCGTCTATTCCGGGGCCGTGGATGTATCTTGCGGTCAC
>JAFGRP010000226.1 GCA_016935075.1 Deltaproteobacteria bacterium
GAGTCGATCTTGCTTTTCTTCGTCACCACGGCGACGCTGCCGAGACCCGCGGCCTTGATGGCGAAGCTCAACCCCGCGATGCCGGTGCCGAGAACGAGAAAATCGGTTCGTATTTCCATGAATGTTTCTTTCCTGAAAAGTCTGTTTGCAATATTTCCCCAATCCTATATATATTCGCGTCGCTTTTGTAAATCACAATCATGAGGATGTTTGGCTAATGATGGTTCTGGGAATAGAATCTTCCTGCGACGAAACCGCGGCCGCGGTCATCCGGGACGGGAATGTTCCGCTCTCCAACGTGATCGCCTCGCAGGTCCGTGTGCATGAGCGCTACGGCGGCGTGGTTCCGGAGATCGCCTCGCGCAAGCATATCGAGGCCGTCGTTCCGACGATCCTTCAGGCCCTCGAAGATGCGGGCATGACGCTCGATGGAATCGACGGCATCGCCGTGACCCGGGGGCCGGGGCTGATCGGGTCGCTCCTGGTCGGTTTGTCCGCGGCCAAGGCCCTGGCGATGGCGCGTCGTCTGCCGCTCGTCGGGGTCAACCACCTGGAGGGGCACGTCGCAGCGGCCTTTCTGACGGACAGGCCGCCGGCATTTCCGTTTGTCGCCCTCGTGGTTTCCGGCGGTCATACCACCATCTACCGGGTGGAAGGCTTTCAGCGGTTCATCACGATTGGACGTACGAAGGACGATGCGGCCGGAGAAGCCTTCGACAAGGCCGCCAAGCTCCTGGGCATGGGCTATCCCGGCGGGGTGGTGATCGACCGCCTGGCCAAACAGGGGAATCGCGAGGCCCATGCCTTTCCGCGGGCGATGCGGGAGAGTCTCGATTTCAGTTTCAGCGGTCTGAAGACCTCCCTGCTGACCCTCATCAAAAAGCGGGAGACCCCCTTTGCGGCGGATGAATGGCCGGACCTCGCGGCATCCTACCAGGAGGCGGTTTGCGACGTGCTGGTCGAGAAGACTCTTCGGGCCGCAACCCTGAGCGGAATGACGCGCGTGGTGGTCTGCGGCGGGGTGGCCGCGAACAGCCGCCTGCGGGCACGATTTCAGACCGATGCGGCTTCGTTGGGGATCGAGGTGTTCATTCCTCCCGTTGTATTCTGCACGGACAACGCGGCGATGATTGCCGTGGTCGGCGCGCAACTATTCAAGGAGGGCCGACGGGACGGGCTGGATTTGAACGCCGTATCCCGCTGGCCTTTGACCGTATGCTGAGAATTCCGAAACAGTGGTTCAGGAATTTTTACAAGAAGTTCATCAGTCTCAAGGGCGATCCTGCGCATATCGCCGCCGGGCTCGCGATCGGGGTGTTTGTGGGCGCAACCCCGACCATTCCGCTGCACACGGCGATCATCGTCATTATCGGTCTTGTGTTCAGGCAGAATATCACGGCAGGCTACCTCGGATCATGGCTGATCTCCAATCCGCTGACCATTCCCGTTCTGTATGTGTCACAGTATGAATTGGGGAGGATCCTGCTCGGAATGGATCGTTGCCGTTTTGCATTGCCGGATTTCAGCGTCGACGCTGTTGCAGCCCTGGGGTGGGATGTTCTGCTGCCGCTTCAGGTCGGCGGCATTCTGATGGCGGCGGTTTTCGCCGTGCCGTCCTATTTTCTGGCCCGGTGTCTGATCGAGTCGATCCGGAAGGGGAGGCATCATTGAGTTCGGTCCGGAAAATGGTCGCGCAGTATGACTTTCATCCAGCCAAACGGCTGGGCCAGTGCTTTCTTGAAGACCTCAACATAGTCCGCCGGATCGTGGATCTGGCGGAACCGGCCGGCGACGAAACCGTTGTGGAGATCGGCGCGGGTCTCGGCTTCATGACCGAAGAGCTGGCCAAGCGCGCCGGACGGCTGATCGCCCTGGAGGTCGATCCTCGGCTTGTGGAAATCCTGCGGGAGCGTTTTTTCGGGCAGGATCGGGTAGCGGTCGTGCAGGCCGATGTCTTGAAGTATGATTTTTTCTCCGCCCGTCCGGATGAAAGAATCAAGGTTGTCGGGAACATCCCCTACCATATTTCCACGCCGATTCTCTTTCGACTGCTGGAATTCCGGCAATCGATCTCGTCCATGCTTCTGATGATGCAGAGGGAACTGGCGGATCGGATCACGGCTCAGCCGGGCACAAAGGAGTACGGGATTCCTTCCGTGCTCGTGGCGCGCTATACCCAAGCCGAGTCTCTGATGACGGTGGCGCCGACCTGTTTTTATCCGGTTCCGGATGTGGTGTCCTCTGTTCTACGCATCACTCCCGTCGAGCCGTCCGATCCTTTGGATGAGACGCTCTTTTCAAGGATCGTTCGCGCCGCGTTCGCGCAAAGAAGAAAGACCCTCCGAAACAACCTGCGCAACCTCGGCCTTCCGGAAAATTATGCCGACACCCTCCTCTCCGCAAGCGGCATCGACCCCAACCGAAGGGCGGAGACTCTTTCCGTCGGGGAATTCTCGCTGCTGACGAAGGTGTGGAGCGAGACAGGCGCCGACAAATGGCTATGATTTTTGCGACGAATCAGCAAAATCCTTTAAATATCAACTTGACACACACAACCTTTCTCCTTATGATGTCACACATAATTTTCTATATTTAAGAATATTGCTTGAGATTCCTAAACGTATTGGGAGGAGAAGATGGCCAAGACAAAACATGCCGCGGTTGTTCTTGAAAAGTGCCCGACGGGCATCAAGGGTCTCGATGAGATCACGAAGGGGGGCCTTCCGAAAGGCAGGCCAACCCTGATCTGCGGCAGTGCGGGTTGCGGCAAAACACTTTTCTCCATGGAGTTTCTCATGCGGGGCGCC
>JAFGRP010000019.1 GCA_016935075.1 Deltaproteobacteria bacterium
GATCTGCGCTACGGCGAGAATCCCCATCAGAAGGCCGCCTTCTATCGGGAAAAAGACCCGCGCCTCTCCGCCGTCTCCAACGCCCGCCAGATCCAGGGGAAGGAACTCTCCTACAACAACATCATGGATAGCGACGCGGCATGGCAGATCGTCTCGGACATTGCGCTCCCCGGCGTCGTGATCATCAAGCACGCCAACCCGTGCGGCGCGGCCACGTCCGACAACAACATGGCCGAGGCCTTCCGCAAGGCGCTGGCCGGCGATCCGGTCTCAGCCTTCGGCGGCATCGTCGCCTTCAACCGTCCGGTGGACAAGGCCGCCGCGGAGGAACTGGTCAAGATTTTCTTCGAGGTGATCATTGCGCCGGGTTTTGCAGCGGACGCATTGGAAATCCTCGGCGCCAAGAAGAATGTCCGGGTCCTCGAAATCCCGGCCTCCTGCGACAAGAAGTCAGCCGGATACGACTTCCGGCGGGTGCTGGGCGGCCTGCTCGTTCAGGACCGCGACATGGACGACTTCGATATACGCAACGCAAAGGTCGTCACCCAACGCACCCCGACTGAGGCCGAATACCAGGCCCTCGATTTCGCCTGGCGGGTGGTCAAACACGTCAAGTCGAACGCCATCGTCTTCACGACCAAGGACCAACTCGTCGGCATGGGGGCGGGACAGACCAGCCGGGTCGATTCGGTGAAGATCGCCAAAATGAAGGCGGCCCTGCCGACCGCGGGCTGCGTCCTCGGATCGGATGCCTTCTTCCCGTTCCGCGACGGGCTCGACATCGCCGTGCAGGCGGGAATCACGGCGGTCATCCAGCCCGGCGGTTCGATCAATGATGCCGAGGTGATCCAGGCCGCCGACGAGCAGGGCATCGCCATGATCTTCACGGGAGTCCGTCATTTTAAACATTAACGGCTCAGTAAAAGCCTTGGGCCAGCGCTCAAGTTTCGCCTTGGCTTCTCGTTATAGCGTATAAAGTTTGATCGGGGAAGCAATGCTTAAAAAAATACTTTTCTGGGGAATTATTTGCCTCGTTATAGAACCGGCTGGGCCGCTCTTTGCGGTGCCACCATTAAATCTTCCCCCGGAAAATTATTCTGTCTACTCGAGTTCTACAAGATATCGTGCTGATGTTTCCGTATCCGGCAAAGTTGATGTCCTCAGAATAGACGACAATGGGCGCCGGATTTTCTGCTATTCGATGGCAGCTAGCGGGGGGGCGAAGGCATATATATCCGATGACGGTGAAAAATTTGTAATGATACGCACATCGATCAACAAAAACGATATCAAGAATTTCCCCGTTGTTAAAATATGGGTACACGGCACATTGAGCCGACAGCTATATTTACATGAAATATGGGATTTTAATATTAGCAAGCCCGCAAAAAGTATGGAAGATTTTTATTATTGGTATCGTGAAGCACGATTTCTCGGTTCCAATCGATTCATCATTCAGCTTTTGGGTGATCACTTAAAACCCCAAAACGATCAAAAATATGTGATCGAGTTAGAATAAATCTCGGAGAATTCCGATTCACATTTCAAGTTGAATCGATTTTCCTTAATAAACAACTGGGGTGAACGATATGCAGGAAAAGTCAGGGGTGGTTGTCAGCGTGGTCATCGGGAGCGATTCCGATCTTCCCATCATGGAGGAGGCCGTCAAGGTTCTGGAGTCTTTTGCGATCCCGCATGAACTCTATCTGACCTCGGCGCACCGGACGCCGGAGCGGACCGAGCGGTTCGCCCGAGGCGCGGCCGAGCGGGGGGTCAAGGTGCTCATCGTCGGCGCCGGCGCCGCCGCCCATCTGGCCGGGGTGATCGCCTCCCAGACGCTGCTGCCGGTGATCGGCGTGCCCATCGACGCCACGTCGCTCAAGGGAATGGACGCGCTCCTCGCCACGGTGCAGATGCCCGGAGGCATCCCTGTTGCGACGATGGCCATCGGCAAGGCCGGGGCAAAGAATGCGGCCCTGTTCGCCGCCCGTATCCTGGCCCTGGAGGATGGCGCCCTCCTCGAAAAACTTCAGGACTATGTCCGCAAGATGGCCCAGGAGGTCGAACGGAAACACGAGAACCTGAAGCTATGAGCCGTTGCCTGAAAATCGATTCCGAAAAACCCGATGCGGAGAATCTGGCTGAAGCCGTCCGGATCCTGCGGGAGGGCGGCGTCATCGGCTTTCCAACAGAAACCTTCTATGGTCTCGGGGCCGATGCGCGCAACGAAGCGGCCGTTGAAAAGATATTCAGAATCAAGGGAAGGGATTTCAGGAACCCGCTTCCCTTGATCGTAGCCAATGAGAACGATCTGATTCCTCTGGTTGAAGAGATCCCGGAAGCGGCCCAGATTCTGATGAAGGCGTTCTGGCCCGGCCCGCTCACGCTGGTCTTCCGGGCATCGTCATCCCTCCTGCCGCGCCTCACGGCGGAAACGGGAAAGATCGGCATCCGCATCTCAAGCCATCCTGTCGCAAGGCTTCTCGCCGAAGCGTTGAGCGGCCCGTTGACGGCGACCAGCGCCAATATCTCCGGCGGTCCGGAATGTTCATCGGCTGAAGCGGTGATGGATGCGTTGGGCGATCTTACCGATGCGGTGATCGATGGCGGGACAACGCCGGGAGGCAAGGGTTCGACGGTTCTCGATGTGACCGTATCCCCTCCCCTCATCCTCCGCGCTGGGGTCGTCCCCAGCGACCTCATTTTAAAAACACTGAACGGCTGTTGAACCTAAAATATCACGGAACCCGGTCGAAGCCCGCGGGCGTCACCGTCGTCTTCACCGGCCCGGCCTGTTGCTGGGTAAAAACGATCATGAAGGGGATCTCTCCGTTCGGTTCAATACGTTCATTGGAGACGTCGCTCCCTAAAGGAATGGAAAGCTCATTTTCAATATCGGCCTCCGACATCGAACCCAACTCCGCATCCGTCAGGAGATTGCCGCAGAAGACGGTCTTGTCTCCGAGGACGACGTCATAGGCGTCGGCGATGACCAGACGCATCTGTATCCTCGCAAGCGGATAGGAGGACTGATTCACGGCAACCCCTTCGATGACGCTGAGATTTCCGGCGAAAAGATTCGATACGGAACGCTGACCATCGACCCGGACCCGCACCGGCGCCAGCGTCGTTGCACTTTTTCTCTCCTCCATGATGACAAGATTTTCAAGGTAGGGAACATCCCGCAGCCACGGAGACGCCCACCTTAGCA
>JAFGRP010000227.1 GCA_016935075.1 Deltaproteobacteria bacterium
AATGGCGGAACGGGGAGTTGCCCTCGCGCCCAAAGCCTTTGCCGTCGGCCTCCGTATCGAACATCCCCAGGAGATCATCAACCGGATTCAATACGGGCGATGGGCCGGCCATCCGGACCTGCCCCCCGCCGATTATTTACTCACGGCGAAGATCGGGGCGCCGGCCCGCTCCGTTTATTCCTTTTGCATGTGCCCGGGCGGCAGGGTGATCGGGTGCAGTGCGGAGCCCGGCGGCGTGATCACAAACGGGATGAGCGGTTTCCACAGGGAGAGCCCCTATGCAAACAGCGCCGCGGTCGTCAACGTCCGGGTTGAGGATCTGGAAGACGAAGACCCACTGGCGGGTCTGGTCTTCCGCAGGCGCTGGGAGGAGAGGGCCTTTCGCGCGGGAGGCGGAAACTATTGCGCCCCGGCGCAGAGGCTGACCGATTTTCTGGCGGGGAAGGATTATTCCCCTGTCGGAAAATGCAGTTTCCTTCCCGGTGTCCGGAACGCGGACCTGAAGGACGTTCTGCCCTCCTTTGTCGTGGAGGCCCTGAAACAGGGGTTCGCCGAATTCGAACGGAAGATGCCGGGATTTGTCACCGCGGAGGCCCATCTGATCGGTGTGGAGACCCGAACCTCTTCGCCGGTCCGGATCCTCCGTGGCGAGAATGGCCAGGGCATCGACGTGGCAGGGATTTTCCCCTGCGGGGAGGGAGCCGGTTACGCGGGGGGAATCATCAGCTCCGCCCTCGACGGGATCCGGGCGGCGGAGCGTCTGTGTCTGTCTGCGGGCGGCCGATCCGGGCATCCAGGATAAGATCCACCCCCCGGCGGGTCACCCGCTGGAAGGAAAAATCGAGGGCGTCGTCCATCCGCCGGATGCCCAGGTCGCCGACGGCGTTGATCCCCTGGCCGATGATCTTCGGGGCGAGGATCACGATCAGGCGGTCGGCCAGTTTTTCCTTCAAAAATGAGGCGGCCACGGCGGCGCCCCCCTCGACGAGCAGGGAAGAGATCTCCCGTTTTCCAAGCAGCACCAGGAGTTCGCGCAGATCGACGCGTCCCGCCGGGTCCTCGCCGATCTCCACGACCTCGACCCCCTTCTTCTCCAGAAGCCGCCGGCTTTCCGCCGGCGCGTGTCGGGTCACGGCCGCGAACGTCCGCTTTCCATCCGAAAAAACGGTTGCCTCCGGCGAAAGGCTCAAGCGGGAATCGACGACGATCCGGAAGGGATCCCGGCCCCGGACCAGGCGGCAGGTCAGCTCAGGGTTGTCCGTGAGGACGGTGCCCGCGCCGACGAGGATTGCGTCGTGGATGGCCCGCAACCGATGGGCGAAACGGAGGGACGGGGGCGAACTGATCCAGCGGGAGTGGCCCGAGGCAGCGGCAATCCGGCCGTCGAGGGTCTGGGCGAACTTCAGGGTGACATAGGGAAGGCCGGTCCGGATGTATTTGAAGAAGACCCGGTTGATCTCCCGACAGGCCTCTTCGAGGACGCCGACATCTGTTTCGATGCCGCTTTGCTGCAAGGCCTCGATGCCCCTTCCGGAGACGAGGGGATTGGGGTCGATGGTGCCGACGACCACGCGGCCCGGGCGGTTCGCGATCAGGGCTGCGACGCAGGGGGGGGTTCGTCCGTGATGGCTGCACGGCTCCAGGGTGACGTAGAAGGTTGCCCCCGCGATCGTTTCCGTTGCATTGCGGATTGCGTCGATCTCCGCGTGGTTCTCGCCGTAGCGGCGGTGGAAGCCTTCAGCGATGATCCGACCGTTTTGGACGATGACGGCGCCGACCAGCGGATTGGGGCTGACGCTTCCTTCCCCCTTCCGGGCCAGCGCGAGGGCCCGCCTCATGAACCTCTCATCGAGCGAACGCGTTTTTTGATCTTCCATAATATGCTTCCCCGGTTTGTTTCTTATAACATGACCGTGGAGGATGTAAACGGTTTTTCGTTGTGATCCCATTTCAAAATGTGCTATGCATACGGGCAAGGGGGCAGAAGAGACTTTGAAAATCCGATCCCGGAAGCGCGCATTGGAGATTTTTCGGGGCACCCTGCCACCGCAGCGTAGCGCCCGTTGCGGAAAATGGGGGAAAATGGGGACAGCTCCCTATTTTCTACTGGAAAACAGGGAGCTGTCCCTAATTTTCCATCCAGCGGAGCGAGGATGAGCAGGGTCGAAAAATATCCAGCGCGCGGAGGGATCACGATTTTCAAGGTGAGCAAAGGTTTCAGATTTCAAATCTGTCCCCTTAGAGGATCGCTTATACGGATCGAAAGGAGAAATATATGAAAGGCGTCGTTTTGGCGGGAGGTCTGGGGACGCGGATGTATCCCCTGACCAAGGTGACCAACAAGCATCTCCTGCCGATCTACAACCAACCGATGATCTACTACCCCATCCGGACCCTGGTGAACGCCGGGATCGACGAGATCCTCGTCGTCACCGGCGGAAACAGCGCCGGGGATTTTCTCCGCCTGTTGGGAAACGGAAAGGAATTCGGCCTGAGGCACATCAACTATACCTACCAGGAGGGTGAGGGGGGAATCGCCGCCGCGCTCAGCCTCGCGGAATACTTCGCCGACAACGACAAGGTCGTCGTCATCCTGGGCGACAACGTCATCGAGGGGAACATCTGCGGGGCCGTCGACTCTTTCCGGGCGCAAAAAGAGGGGGCCCGCATCCTGCTGAAGGAGGTTTCCGATCCGCAGCGTTTCGGGGTGCCGGTTTTTGAGGGGGAGAAGATTGTCCGGATCGATGAGAAACCGCTCACGCCCGCCTCCAGTTTTGCGGTGATCGGGATCTACATGTACGACCACCGCGTCTTCGATTTCATCAAGACGCTGAAACCTTCGGAACGCGGGGAATTGGAGATCACCGACGTCAACAATTTCTATATCCGGGAGGGGAAGATTGCCTGGGACGTCCTGGACGGGTGGTGGACCGACGCGGGGACCTTCGATTCCCTGCAGTATGCGGGTCGCATGGTGGCCGAGACCGGGGCGAACAAACTTTGAAACACGGACCTGTTTGTCATTCCCGCGGAAGCGGGAATCCAGTCTTTTCAAGATTTTCCCAAGGTACTGGATACCCGCTTCCGCAAGTATGACGACTTTTTTCGAGTTCTTCAAACTCGTTCTTTAAGAAACCGGGGGAAAAAGATGATCGACGGGGTGATGGTCAAAAAGCTGAAGGTTATCGCCGACGAACGGGGCCGGCTGATGGAGATTCTGCGCGCCGATGACGAGATGTTCCAGGGTTTCGGGCAGGTCTATATGACGACCGCCTATCCGGGGGTGGTCAAGGGGTGGCACTACCATAAAGTGCAGTCCGACAACATGGCGGTCGTACGGGGGATGATGAAGATCGTGCTGTACGACAGCCGGGGGACCTCCCCGACCCGCGGCGAGGTCAACGAGTTCTGCGCGGGGATCCACAACCCGATCCTCGTCCACATTCCCCCTTTCGTCTATCACGGCTTCAAATGCATATCACCGGAAGAGGCGATCGTCGTGAACACCCCGACGGAAACTTACAACTACCGGGAACCGGATGAATTCCGGGTTCATCCCCATGAAAATGATATCCCCTACGACTGGGCGCGAAAGGACGGCTGAGGGCTAAGTGCTGAGTTCTCAGTCCTCAGCAGTCAGCACTATGAGAACTTTGCACAACTTGAAAATCGGATCCCGGAAGTGCGCATTGGACCGGGAGCGCAACCCGCAATCCCCGCCGTGCAGGCGGGGATCAGGGGCGCAATAAAAAACGGTCATTCTCCTTGCCGGGAAGCACCCGCCCTGTGGGCGGGGCTTCAAATTTTTCGGGGCACCCTGCCACCGCAGCGTAGCGCCTTTACGGAAAATGGGAAAATGTGGAAAATGGGGACAGCTCCCTGTTTTTTCCGAAAAAATGGGAAAATTAGGGACAGCTCCCTATTTTGCCGCAGGAAAATAGGGAGCTGTCCCCATTTTCCGTTACAGGGTCGAAAAATATCCAGCGCGCGGAGGGAGAACGATTTTCAAAGTTCTTACTATTTTTTGAGGTGAATCGGTATGTTTTCAACGGTGTGGCTGGCGGTCATCTTTACGCTGACGGGCGCCGCCGTGGGAAGTTTCCTGAACGTCTGCATCGGCCGCATTCCGGAGGGCCTCTCGATCGTCAATCCGCCGTCCCGCTGTCCCCAGTGCGGCCATCCGATCCGCATCCGCGACAACATCCCGGTCGTCAGTTATCTGCTGCTCGGAGGAAAATGCCGGGACTGCCGGGGCAGAATCTCCTTCCGCTATCCGCTGGTCGAGCTGCTAACGGCGGTTTTCGCCTGGTTCCTCTTCCGGCGTTTCGGCCTGACGCCCGCCTTTCCGGCCGTTTTCGTCTTCGTCTGCACCCTGATCGTCATCGGTTTCATCGACCTGGATCATCAGATCATCCCGCACATCCTCACGCTGACCGGGATTCCGGTTTTCGCGGTTCTGGCCGTCCTGTTCATGGGGCTTACGGTCATCGACGTCTTTCTCGGGATCATGATCGGCGCCGGCAGCCTCTATTTCGTGGCCGTCTACTACGAGACGCTGACCGGGAGGGAGGGAATGGGCGGCGGGGACGTCAACCTGCTGGCCATGCTGGGGGCGTTTCTGGGATGGAAATCGCTTCTCTTCATCCTTCTCGGCAGTTCGTTTCTCGGGGCCTTCGTCGGGCTTGCGCTGATCCTGTTCAAGGGCAAGGACATGAAATATGCGGTTCCGTTCGGTCCCTTTCTCTGTCTGGCGGCCCTGATTTACCTGTTTTTCGGGAATTCGCTGATCCGCCTGTTTGAAGCATTCAGGATCTGAAGCATTGGCGTCCGACTCCGTCCCCATCACGGCCGGTCGGGTTTTGGATGCGCGGATTCCGGTGTCTTATCAGAATGTTATTCCCTCCAATGTTGGAACGGCGCCTGTTTGCCCCCTTCTCGGCCGCGAATGTGAAGAGAATCACAGGGAAGGTGTGAGGACGGTCACGCGGGAGCGAGGTTTCTATTGACAATACCCCTGTATTGCCCTTATCATTGATACCGAATGGGGTTCCTTTTGATCGGATTCAGGGCAAACGGATTTTCCCCCCTGATGGAGGGGGCGGAAATGGTCAGGACCGTGTGGAATGTGCGGGGCGGTATGAAAAAAAAATGCGTTCCAGCAGGGTTTTCACTGATCGAGCTCATGATCGTCATTGCCCTGATCGCGATTGTGACGACGTTCGCCGTTCCCACGTGGCAGAAATACCGGGCCAACACCGACCTGAAGTCCGCCGCCCGGGAGGTGATGGCCGATATCTCCGACGCGAAACAGCGGGCGGTCACGGAAAATCTGGACGTCTACCGGATGACGTTCAATACCGGAGGAAACTCTTACGCGCTCAGCCGCACGGACGGGGTCACTGCAGGGACATGGACAAAGTCCCTGGCCTCCTACGGAACCGGGATCGTAATCAACAGCGTCAATTTCGGCGGCACCGTCGTCAGTTTTAACAATCGGGGGACGGTCACAAACGGGAACCTGGTCCTGCGCAACGGGCTGGGGTCCACGGCCACGATCACCGTCAACATCACCGGGAGAACGTATGTCGAGTTCGCCATGCAATAAACAGGGAGTGACCCTGATCGAATCGGTCCTCGCGATCCTGCTCGTTTCCATCGGATTGCTCGGGCTGCTGTCCATGCAGCCTTCCGCCTGGCAGGCGAGCGCCAGGGCCGATCATCTCGGACACGCGGCGATGATTCTCAATCAGGAGCTCACGCGGCGGGAGATTTGGATCATGAATCCCTGCAATGCGGTGACCACGGGGACGGCCAGCCAGACCGTTTATGCCAGCGGCCAGGGAGCGGCGCTGGCAGGAGGAGGCGATCTCAGCTTCACCGTCCAGACGGCCACGACGAACATCGGGACAAATACCTGGCAGGTGACGGTCCGGGTGATCTGGCCGCCGCTCAACGCAACGGGCATCGCCGAGACCGTTGTCGTCACCCGGCAGCAGCCTTTTCAATTTCCAGCGGTGTGCCCATGAAAAAACAGGAAGGCTATACATTGGTGGAGATGGTGATTGCGATCGCCGTGGGGCTGGTGGTCATCCTGGTGATCTATGCCGCGGTGAACGTGGGACAGAGATCCGCCGTCAACGTCGAGCGGAAGGTGGCCGCCCATCAGGACGCCCGGGCCGCGCTGCAGCTCATGTCCCTGGAAATCCAGATGGCCTCGTACGATCCGGTCAATCCGGCCGGCATCTGGAGAAATCCGACTGCCTGTTCGAGCCCCTCCGCGAACCAGAACTACAGGGGGATCCAGACGGCGACCGCCACGGCTTTGACCATCGAGATGGACGCCAACGATAACGGCGTGGTCGGCGGCGGCGACCCCAATGAGATCATCACCTACAGCTACGACGCGGCCAACCAGTACATCACCCGTGAGACGAGCTGCGGGGGGGGGCAGCCTTTTCTGGGGGACATGCCGGGCGATCCGCGCGCGGTCCGCGTCATCAACACGGCCGCGGTTCCCGTCTTCAGGTACTTCGATCCCCTGGGGATCGAGATTCTCCCCGCGGGATTGCCCGTCGGCATACCGAACATCGCCAGGATCGACATCACCCTCTGGGTGGAAACGGAGGAGATCGACCCCAACACGAACCAGAGAAGAAAGACGGTCTATTCCACAAGCGTGATTCCGAGGAACCATAGAATTTGAGGTGCATGATAGCGAGGGACCATGTCATCAACCGAGAAAAAGGGCATCATCCGTCTTAAGAGTCGGAAAGGCTTTGCGCTGGTCACGGCGATTCTCGCCATCATGATCCTGATGGCGCTGGGTTATCTGGCCGTTTCCGTCACGACCGGGGATCTCAAGATCACCAGCCGCATCGTCGGGGAGAAGAAGGCGCTCTCCGCGGCGGAAACCGGCGTCCACCGACTCATGCAGAATTTCGACCCGGCAAGCATGGCCGGCTCCGAGTTGACCGCGCAGGTGGACGCCTCGACGGACCCGGATTCGCGTTACACGATCAGCAATATTGCCCTGCCCACCTTTGGCCCGGCCATGCGGCCGCTGGTCGGCTACGCGATCGGCGGCGGCCAGCAGTGGGGCCAGCGGTGTTACACCGCCCAGGTGGAGGGGGAGAACACGAGATACGACAGTTCCGTGCAAATCGCGCTGGGGATGGGATATGGCCCCATCGAGATCTCCACGATGTCGAGGTAGGAGGAACCATGAGATCGAAAATATTATGTTTTGTCATGGCAGGGACTCTCTGCTGCCTGCTGTCGGCATCCTTTTCCGAGGCGGATGTGGTTACCGGTGAGGAGGCGCTCTTCACGACGTCGACCGCGCCGGACGCGCTGCTTCTGCTGGACCTCTCGGGAAGCATGAAATGGAACCCGCCCGGGGACGACCTGATATACGGGTCGACCCTCACCTGCACCCCCGATTCCGCCAATTGCAGCGGATACGGATGCAGCGACGGGTTCTGCGGCAGCGCGAGGACAGGCACAACCTATTACGCGAGCACAACTTGCGGCGTTGCGGATCCGAGCAACTGCATCGGCACCAATTGCGCCAACGGGTTCTGCTCGGTTTCCAAGAGCGCGTCGACCTATTACGCTCATGAATTTTGCGACACCGCGAGTAAAGAGCCTGATTATCCCTTTCCATATTATTGCAGAGGCGCTGGCTGTGGCCGGACCGACGGTTTCTGCAACGCCGATATGACCGGCGTCACCTACTACGCGCACGACGCGACCTGCACCCCGAATACGAGCCATTGCCGCCGGACCGAACAGTGGTCCGACTGCCGGAACGGATTCTGCGCCAACCCCCACAGCGGCGGGTGGAGGACGTGCACGACGCCGTGCACCTCCGACTGCGGTGTGTCTTGTTCGACGGCCTCCTGCTCGGTCTCGTGCACGTCCGGAGGATGCGCTCAGAACTGCAGCCGCCTCGCCATCGCCAAGCGGTCCGTCTTCAACATCCTCGACGACAACAACGACGGCTCGATCACCAACGCGGACGAGACGGCCCTGGGGGTCCGGCTCGGGTACATGCGGTTCTATGGCTGCGGTGCGGACGACACGGGCGGAAACTACACGGACGGCTGCAACAAACTGATCAAGGCGATCGGCACCAGCTACAGCGTCATCAACACCGCGGTCCAGGCCGAAGCGGCCTCCGGCGGAACGCCGATCACTTCCGCCCTCAATGAGGCAAAACTGTACCTAAACTACCACAAGGGGTCGGACAACGCCAAGGACTGCCGCGCGAAATTCGTGATCCTGATCACCGACGGCGCGGATACGTTTGCCTGCAGCGGTGACGGTTCGGAATGCGACGACCACCGGTACAAAAACCGTCGCGCGGTGGTCGCGAAGGCCAAGGCGCTGGGCGACGCGGGTTACAGGGTGTTCGTGATCGGTTTCGGCACCGCGATGGCCCCCTATCTGAGAAACACCCTCAAC
>JAFGRP010000228.1 GCA_016935075.1 Deltaproteobacteria bacterium
CCGAGGCCGGTCAGGTTGCCGTGAATCTTTTCGATGGCCGCTCCTTATTATAGGGAATTCCCTAATTCCTGTCCCCGGAATTCCCTACCTGGATTTCTCCGGACTGATCCGTTTTTCCATCCTGTCGAGGAAGGCGGACCAGGCGTTTGTCCGGAAGGGCGCGATCCGCTTCCGTGGCCGGTTCCCCCCGCAGGCCGGGCAGGCCGGGACTTCCTCCCCGACCTTCATGATCCGCTCGAAAAGACACCCGCAGGATTTGCATTCATATTCGTAGATCGGCATGGCTTTCCCCGCGGCCCAAATGGACCCCTCCCGTCTCTCTAAATCCGGGAAATCCATAACATGCTTCGGCGCGGGGGGTCAAGGGGAGGGGAAGGGATAAGGGCAAAAAAGCCCCGGAGATCTCTCCCCGGGGCCGGTTGAAAGGTTGCGCTTTTGAAACAGGCCGTCTTAGAAGTTCAGGGTCAGCTTGTTCATCAGCATGTAGTCGTTGTCGAGCTTTACATTGGCATTGGCGCCCTTGAAATAATCGCCGGTCCAGAGGTACGCGGCGCCAACCATATAGGAGAGGTTGTCGTAGAGCTTGTAGGTCGCCGTCAAGTCGAATTCCGTTCCCAGCTTGTCGGACACGGCCTCGGTGACAACGCCGGTAGCGGATCTGCTCAACGCCCTCTTGTCGACCGTGGCGTAGGTCAAAGCCGCTTCCAGGTTCAGTTTCTTCGTCGGATTGTAGCCGGCAAAGGCGTTGTAGATGATCGTGTTGTACTTGCTGCTGGTCACGGGGTTGGCCGCGCTGAGGCTGGGACTTGCGGCTGCGTGTCCGCCGGCCCAGGTGTTGTAGTCATTGTTCAAGAGGATCAAGGCGGGGGAAAAAGAGGTGCCGCCGCCGCTCGGCGCCGTCGTGTTCTTCGTGCTGTCGGAGAGATCGTTCCCGGAGGCGTAGGAGAACAGCGCCCCGAAATAGGCCGGGCCGGCGTTCATCTTTCCCTTGAGGTAGACGCTCCACGCCTCGAGGTCGACATCCTTCATGACCGCCGATACCGGCGCTTCATACTCCGGGGTCATGCCGAACCAGTACGTCATTTCCCCCTCGACGTACACCGGGCCGAAGGTTGCCTTCATGTACGGCGAAAGTTGGGTCATCTGCGTACGGGCGCCCTGGGGCCTCGTGTTGTTGTAAACGTAGTACTTGTAAAGCAGTCCGGCCTCCATACCCTTGTTCTTGTAAATCCCGGACAGGGCGTAGGTGTCATTGTCCGCATCCACCTTGTTGATCAGCGTGGTCCCGGCCGTGTCGCTTTCGTAGACCTTTTCATAAATCAGATTCAAGGTCATGGGGCCCATTTTCGTCACAAATGCGATCCGGGGGCCTGTTCTGCCGTAGTTTCCAAAAAGGGTGCCCCAGCGGTCGATGTCCTGATAGCCGACCTGGAACGCGCCGATTCCGGTCAGGAAGGTCACGTAGCCTTGTTCGAACTCGAAGTTCTCCTGGATCTTGGGGTTCCCGGTGCTCGGTGTCTGCGGGCGGCTCCACGTCCAGTCAGTTGTGCCGCCCCTCCAGTTCGTGTTGCCCCACTGTTTCTCCAGGGCGTCCATCTGGGCCGTAAAGGTCAGGCCTTCGGCGATCTTGAAGACGGGCTTGAGCCGTACCCTCGTGTAGAAAAAGGCGTGGGAATAACCGTCCTCCTTCAAGGAAGGGTTGTCCTCATAAATGCCGACCAAGTAGTACATTCCACCGAACTTCACGTCCGCGGCGGATGCGGTCATGCCGAAGGCCACGATCAGCCCCAGCGACAGCAAAACGACTAAAAGCTTCTTCATTGCTTGCCTCCTTTTTGTCCGTTCTATCCCCACGGGCATGGGGACCGACTTATTGAATTTACAGACGCTTCCATGCCGCCGCCTGCGGACTGCTTTCCGCCGGCTCCACACCGGCCGCGGAACCATGCTGCGTTCCCGGAAGCCGCTGATATACCTGCCTGGAATATCACCTCCTTTCACAGATATCGGGGGGGATGCTAACATCCCTCCGGGAGCGATGTCAAGCACAAATATTCAGCCTTATTTTCTTCCAATCTTCCCCTCCGCGGTGCAAGTTTGATCTCTTCGTATTTTTACGAGATTGTCAAGTTTAGCCGGGCGGAGAACGTTACGCTTCCCGAAATCACCATACCAATAGGCGGTTTTGGGGCCGCTTTGATGCGATCCGACGCCGGAGCGGCCCGCGAACTCGAAGCATAAAATCAATATAAACAATATGATCATTGATATACAGACGCGGTTTATTTTCCTTCCTTTTGACCCCGGAAGGGACCCGCCGGTTTTGGGGACCGGAAGGGGCCTGGGGTAAAATAGGTCCGACATGCAGGGAGTGGGTGTGTTAAAGATAACACACCTTGTCTGAATGGCGGCGGCAATGCCTCAAGAACACGCAGAGGTTCGTCGATCGCAGCGGGGGCGAAAACCCCTTTGGCGAGGATCCGTTTGCATGTCCAAAATGATCCTTGTCGGTCCAAAATAATTCTTGACTTCCAGCGCATCTTGATATTAATTATACGCAAAATTACGTGACCTCTGGTCATATAGTGACCGCCGTTCACGATCGGCGGTGTTTTCTGGCGGTCCGAATCTGTTTTCTCATTGAAGATATTCCGAAGCGGTGGTTTTGATGCTCCCGAAAAAGTGACCGCACGCGTCAATCCCGGCGAAGGCCGGGATCCGGACCATCCTGAAATCGTACCCCTGCGCCTGTCCCGGACCTTGATCCGGGATTTGCAGGAATGACAAAATGGGGGGATTCCCCGGGCTTTTTACGAGTTCATTAAAGTTGCTCAATCATCATAAATAATTCAATAATAGAAAAAAGGGAGGTCAATATGGGAGAAGAGGAAAAGGTTCGGTTGCAAGAGGTTTATCCGGTACATGACAAGGTTCGCAAGATCGCCTACATCAAAAGCAGGGAGGAGTATGAGAAGCTTTACGCGCAGTTCCTGTCCGATCCGCCGGGCTTCTGGGCCAATCAAGCCGATGAGTATCTGACCTTTTTCAAGAAGTGGGACAAGGTTGAGGACTTCAATTTCGACATCCGAAAAGGTCCGATCTATGTCAAGTATTTCGAGGGCGCGAAGCTCAACGTCTCCTACAATTGCCTCGACCGGCAGTTGGAAAAGAGGGGCGACAAGGTGGCGATCCAGTGGGTCGGGAACGAGCCGGGCGAGGAGCGCGCCATCACGTACCGCGAACTGTATCAGGAAGTCTGCAAGTTTGCCAATGTATTGAAATCAAACGGGATCAAGAAAGGAGACCGTGTCTGCATCTACATGCCAATGGTCCCTGAGGCCGGTATCGCCATGTTGGCCTGCTCCCGCATCGGTGCCATACATACCGTCGTTTTCGGCGGCTTCAGCCCCGACGCGCTGTCCGTTCGGATCCGGGATTCGAAGGCGAAGATCCTGGTCGTCTGCGATGGGACCTTCCGCGGCGCCAAGGCGGTTCCCCAGAAGAGGGATGCCGACACGGCCCTGAAGGACTGTCCCTCCATCGAAAAAGTGATCGTGCTGAAGCGGGTCGGCGACAAGGTCAAACTGGACTGGACCCCGGGCCGCGACCTCTGGTGGCACGAGGAGATGGCGAAGGTTGATGCCCAATGCGAACCCGAATGGATGGACGCCGAAGACCCCCTCTTCATCCTTTACACCTCCGGTTCAACGGGGCTACCCAAGGGCGCCCTCCACACGTCTGCGGGTTATCTTCTTTTTACGGCCTACACGCACAGGATCGCCTTCGATGTCCACGAGAACGACATCTGGTGGTGCACCGCCGACATCGGCTGGGTGACGGGCCACAGCTACACCATCTACGGGCCGCTCTGCAACGGCTCCACCTCCGTCATGTTCGAGGGCGTGCCCAACTATCCGACCTACAGCCGCTTCTGGCAAATCGTGGAGAAATACAAGGTGACTCAGTTTTACACCGCCCCCACCGCGATCCGGGCCATCGCCAAGGAGGGGAATCAGTGGGTGGAGGGGATCGATCTCTCCTCGATCCGCATCCTCGGCTCCGTCGGCGAGCCCCTGAATCCCGAGGCATGGCACTGGTATTACAGCGTGATCGGCCGCAATCAGTGCCCGATCGTCGACACCTGGTGGCAAACGGAAACCGGCGGATTCATGATCCTGCCGCTTCCCGGTGCGATTCCCATCAAGCCGGCCATGGCGACGCTCCCCTTCATGGGCGTCGTTCCGACCCTGGTGGATGACTCGACCGGGGAGGAGATCAAGGATCTGGTCGGCCGCGGCGCCCTGTGCATCAAACGGGCGTGGCCCGGTTTCACCCGGACGATCTACGGCGATCACAAGAAATACGAGGCAACCTACTTCGAGCCCTACCCCGGTTTCTATTTCACCGGCGACGGAGCGCTCCGGGACAGCGACGCCTACTACCGGATCACGGGCCGCATCGATGATGTGATCAACGTCTCCGGCCACCGGATGGGGACCGCCGAAGTGGAAGCGGCCCTGAACTCCCACGAGAAGGTGGCGGAATCCGCCGTCGTCGGCTATCCCCATGAGATCAAGGGGCAGTCGATCTATGCCTATGTCACGCTGAACACGGGCGTGGAAAAATCGGATGCGCTGAAGAAGGAGCTCGTCGCGCACGTCCGGAACATCATCGGGCCCATCGCCACCCCGGAGAAGATCCAGTGGGCGGATGGCCTTCCGAAGACCCGGAGCGGCAAAATCATGCGCCGCATCCTGAAGAAGGTGGCCGCAAACGACGTCAGCGATCTCGGCGATACGAGCACGCTGGCCGATCCGTCCGTGGTCGTGGATCTGGTCAAGAACAGGCTGTAGGGCTTGAAACGAGAGGAGAAGGATGTGAGGCGCAGGGGATAAAACCCAACCCCTCGCCTCTGAATGACCCGATATCCAGTGCGGAATGCAAAGGCCGGCGGGTCCTTTCCTGCGGCCGCCGGCGGCATGGAGAAAGGAGAATAATGTGAATATCGTTGCATGCGTAAAACAGGTTCCGGATACGGAGGCCCAGATCAAGGTGAAGCCGGACGGATCGGGAATCGAAGAAGGCGGCATCAAGTGGGTCATGAATCCCTATGATGAGTTTGGCGTGGAAGAGGCCCTGCGGCTGAAAGAGAAAAACGGCGGCGAGATTACCATCGTTTCCATCGGTCCGCAGCGGGCGATGGAGACGATTCGGACCGCTCTCGCGATGGGCGCCGACAAGGGGATCCACATCTGTGATCCGGTGTTCGACGGTGCGGATGCCTTTGACACAGCCTCGGCCCTTGCCGCGGCGATCAAGAGTATACCCCATGACATCATTTTCTGCGGCCAGCGGGCCATCGATGACGACTCCAGCCAGGTGGGGGCGATCCTGGCGGAGCTTCTGGGCATTCCCCAGGTTACGGTGGTCACCAAACTGGAGTTTGCCGACAGCGCCGTCAGGGTCATCCGGCCTATCGAAGGGGCGCAGCTTCTGATCGAGTGCCCGCTGCCCTGCGTCGTGACGGCCCAGAAGGGGCTTAACGAACCCCGTTATGCGTCCCTTCCCGGAATCATGAAGGCCAAGAAGAAGCCGGTCGACGTGAAGGACGCCGCCGCCCTTGGCGTTACGGTTGCGGCCAACGCAAAAGTTGCCCGGTTTTTGCCGCCTCCGGCCAGGGCCGCGGGGAAGATCATCTGCGGCGACGATCCGGCGGCGAAGGCCGCGGAACTGGCGAGGCTGCTGAGGGAAGAGGCAAAGGTCATATGATCGTGCGGCTTCGGAAACCGTGATCCCTCCGCACGCCGGACATTTTTCGACCCTGCACCTCCTCACATCGCTGAACGGAAAATTAGGGACAGCTCCCTATTTTCCTGCGGTAAAATAGGGAGCTGTCCCCATTTTCCGTAAAGGCGCTCCGCTGCGGGGGCAGGGTGTCCCGAAAAATCTCCAATGCGTGTTCCGGGATCCGATTTTCTCCGTGCACAAATTCTATCGGAATGATCGGTGAATGAAGGAGGATATGGATATGGCAAAAGGGGTATGGATTGTCGCGGAACAGCGTGACGGCGCCTTCCGCAAGATCAGCTTCGAACTGGCCAGTACGGCCCGGAGACTGGCGGACGTTCTCGGAGAAGAGGTTTGCGCCGTTCTCTGCGGCTCGGGAATCGAAGGGATTGCCGGACAATTGGGAAAATACGGCGTGGACAAGGTTTTTGTGGCGGACAGTCCCGCCCTTGAACCTTACACGACGGATGCCCATGCTGCGGCGGTGGCGAAGATCGTCAAGGAGAACGATCCGGCCCTCCTGCTTCTGGGTGCCTCGACCCAGGGGAAAGATCTCTCCGGGCGCCTCGTCGGGAAATTGGCGACGGGCATGGCGACGGACTGCACGGACGTGAAGATTGTCGACGGCAAGCTGCTCGCGATCCGGCCGATGTATGCCGGAAAGTGTTTCGGCGAGGTGGTGTTTTCCACCTTCCCGCAGATGGCGTCTCTGCGGCCGAATGTATTCCCCATGCTGGAAAACGAGAAGGCGGGCGCCGTCGTGAAGTTCGATCCGGCCCTTGATCCGGCCCAACTCAGGACGAAGGTCCTGGAAGTGCAGAAGGATGCGAGCGGCAAGGCGGATCTGACGGAGGCCAATATCATCGTCTCCGGCGGCCGCGGCATGAAAGGTCCGGAGAATTACGGCATCATCGAAGAACTGGCGGCCGTCCTCGGCGCCACCGTCGGCGCGTCCCGCGCGGCGGTGGATGCGGGCTGGAGACCCCAGTCCGACCAGGTGGGACAAACCGGCAAGATCGTCTCGCCCAACCTCTATATCGCCTGTGGCATCTCCGGAGCCATCCAGCATCTGGCCGGGATGAGTTCCTCGAAATTCATCGTGGCGATCAACAAGGATGCCGAGGCCCCGATCTTCGCGAAAGCGGACTACGGTGTTGTGGATGACCTCTTCAAGGTCATTCCCGAATTTACCAAAGAATGCAAGAAGCTGCTTGCGTGATCAAGAGATAGACAGTGACGGCGTCTTATTGCAGCAATAAGACGCCGTCACTGTTTTCCCGCGGGAGGAGTTATGGAGCACACTGTATTTTCGGTCGGAAACGAAGGGAGGCAGATTTACTGGAACGCTGAATCCTACGGTCTCCTTTTCTATCCGCTGGCGGCCATTGCCATGGCCATCTTCGCCTACGGTGTTTACCGACGCTGGCAATGCTGGGTTGCCCTGGGCAAGCCGGAGATCCGGACGGACCGGCTCAAGGAAAGGATCCGGTCGCTTCTGATCAATGGGCTCGTCCAGTGGAAGACCTTTCGCGACCCCTATCCCGGAATCATGCATGGGCTGATTTTCTTCGGTTTCGTGGTCCTCTTCATCGGGACGGCCCTCATCGCCAAGGAAACCTACATAACCGGCCCCCTGCTGGGATGGGTCTTCCTGCGGGGCACGTTCTACCTGTTCTTCTCTTTTATGATGGATCTCTTCGGCATCGCCGTACTGATCGGCGTGCTGCTGGCGATCTTCCGGCGGTATATCCAACGCCCCGACCGGCTCGGTTATCAGGGAAAGCCGGACAATGTCCCGGATGATGCAATCGCGCTGCTGCTGATTCTCGGGATCATCGTGACCGGTTTCCTCGTCGAGGCACTCCGGATCCACGTGACCCATCCCCCCTGGGAATACTGGTCTTTCATCGGCTGGGGTTTGGCCAAGGCCTTCACCGGCGTCGATTTCGGAACGGCGAAGATCCTCCACAAGGTGACCTGGTGGTCGCACACCTTCATTTCGCTGAGCTTCATCGCCTATATTCCTTATTCGCGGCTGCTGCACATCATCACGACGCCGGCCAACCACTTCATGGCGTCACTGCAGCCGGTGGGGCACATCGAGCCGATCCGGGACTTCGAGACGGCGGAATCCTTCGGCGTCGGCGCACTGGAAGAGTTCACGAAAAAA
>JAFGRP010000020.1 GCA_016935075.1 Deltaproteobacteria bacterium
CAAGAATCCCCAGATCCAGAAGCTCCGCCAGGGGGCTGAAATCGCGGTGGCCTGCCCGGGACGCCTGCTCGATCTGGCGGAACAGGGTGAAATCAACCTGTCCGGGATCGAAGTCCTTGTCATCGACGAGGCGGACCGCATGTTCGATATGGGGTTTCTGCCGGACATCCGGAAAATCATCAAACGGCTGCCGACCAGACGGCAAACGCTGCTCTTCTCCGCCACCATGCCGGACGACATCCGG
Source organism: Deltaproteobacteria bacterium (assembly GCA_016935075.1). Lineage (GTDB taxonomy): Bacteria > Desulfobacterota > Syntrophia > Syntrophales > UBA5619 > UBA5619. The sequence goes on from JAFGRP010000020.1 coordinate 245, forward strand.
ACCCTGGCCGGGGAGATCCTGCGCGATCCGGTGACCATCCGGGTCGGTGCGGGGGTTCCCGTATCCACGGTTTCCCATGCCGTGTATCCGGTGGAGCCGCACCTCAAGACGGCCCTGCTGATGAAGCTGCTGGATCGCACGGACACGGAATCGGTTCTCGTCTTCACGCGGACGAAGCACCGCACGACGCGCGTGGCCGAGCAGATGAAGCGGGCCGGCCTGTCGGTCGCGTCGCTGCAGGGCAACCTCTCGCAGAACCGGCGCCAGGATGCGCTCAGCGGCTTCCGTGAAGGGAAATATCAGATTTTGGTGGCCACCGACATCGCCGCCCGGGGGATCGACGTCTCCGGCATATCCCATGTAATCAACTACGACATGCCCGATACGGTCGATGCCTATACGCACCGGATCGGCCGCACGGGTCGCGCCGCGAAGACGGGGGATGCCTTTACCTTTGTGACGCCCCAGGACAGGGCCTTCGTGGTGGATATCGAGCATGTCCTCGGGGAGAGAATCGAAAGGCGTACGCTGACGGATTTCGATTACACCGTGCCGGCGCCGTCGGGCGGCAAAGAATCTGATCGCCCGAGGTATCCCGGGCGGCAGGGAAGCCCGGCGAATGTTTCGCGATATGCCCCGGTGAAAAGGGGAGGCGATTTCCGGCAGCGAGCGGCGCGGCCTGCGGGCCGCCGGAGCGGCGGAAGGTCGCTGGAGGGATTCCCTCAGTTGCGGGGCTCATCCCGGTAGAGGTAAAAGCCCTCCCCGGCGGATTTGCTAAAACAGAAACTCGTAGAGTTTGGGCCTGGCCGCGGTGAGGATCACGCGCCCGCCGAAACCCGCCGCCTTCTTCAAGGCGGCGGTTCTGTTTTTTACCTGTATCCGCGGATCGCCGATTTCCCCGATGCGGTATACGATCCGAAAGAACGGCCGGGAAAGCCCCCGGGCGTCGAATGCCCCTCCCGTGTGGTAGAGATCGTCCACGTCGCGGGCGGAGACGCGCGGAGGGGGCGGACCCCCGGGGTCGGAGAAGGTGACCTGATCCTGGATCAAGAGGCCGTTCCGGGCATAGAAGACCTCTGTGACTGTCAGACCGAACTGGGAATTCCGCCAGGTGAGCGTCACCGGTTCTCCGTCTGCCGCCACCACAGAGAGGATTTTCTCACCCGCGCCTTCATCCGTCAGCTCGATTCGCGTGTAACCCGAAAGGGTGATCTGCGACAGAAACCCAAAACCGAGGAGCGAGAGAGATATCAGGGTGACGATCGTTATGTTGCGGCGCATTTCCTGCTTCCAGCAGGCTGAAATGCCCATCCGATTTTGTTTCCCTCATCCTTCGCCGTTCAACGTATTCCGGGGGCACGTTCCGATATTGGGGACATGTTTCGGAAGTCCGAAGGGATCGGAACGTGTCCCCGGAATCAATATCGGAACGAGCCCCCCTCCTCCGACGCCTCACGGCTTCAGGATCCCGGAGGCATTGCATCAGGACATTTTTGAACAACCTGCAAAAAAGACTTTTCCAACATTCTGCTGGAAGGCCGTTCATCCTCGGCGATTACCCCCCCGCCCCGCGGGCGGGGAGCTTGCCTGCCGGAATTTTACGGACGGTCTATTTCAAAACGCCCTTCTCCTTGAAGTACTTCTGCGCGCCGCGATGGAGGTACTTTAGCGCATCCGGAGTGACCTGTCCGACGGCCATTGCCGGCGTCATTTTTGCGGCTCCCTTCCAGACCGCGGTGAGCTCGGTCTTGTTGTCGAAGATCGCCTTGACGATCTGGTAGATCCGCTCCGACGGGAAGGTGTCCATCGTCTGGAGAACGGCCGTAATACCGATCGTGTCGACGTCTTTATCCACGCCGGAGTAGGAACCCTTGGCAAAAACCGTCTTGTGGAAAACGCCGGGATTCGCCTTCATGATTTTGTCCGCTGCCTCTCCGCCTACCGGCAGCAGAACCATCTTTGCACCGGGGGTGGAGGCCATGTCGATGATGGATGCAGTCGGCACGGCCCCACTCCAAAAAAAGGCGTCTATCTTGCCGTCCTTCAGCGCTGCGACGGACGGACTGGCCCCGAGTTTTTCCCTTTTGATATCCTTGTTCCAGTCAATGCCGAGCGCACCGAGCACATATCCGGCCTGCTCTTCCGTTCCGCTGTTCGGTGCGCCGACGGAGACGCGCTTGCCCTTGAGCTGCATCAGGGACGTAATGCCTGTGCCCTCCTTCGTCACGATATGGAGCGGCTGCTCGTAAAAACCGAGGACCATGCGAACGTTGTGCTTGCCCGGGATGCCGGGTACCTTGCCCTCGTTTGCCCACACGATGTGATAGTCGTAGGCGAAGGCCAGTCCCGCCTTCCCGGCAGTCAGCAGTTTCAGATTGTCGATCGCGGCTGTCGTGGCCTCGGAGGTCGCATCGGTGTTGGGGACGTATTTGCCGATGACGCCTCCAATCGCGCCGCCCAACGGATACCAGACGCCGCCGGTGCCGCCGGTGACGATGCTGAAGGAAAGCTTCTCCTGATTGGGCTGCTGGGCGTAAGCGCCTGCCGTTATAAACAGCGATACGGCAATCAGAATCACGATCCATGCAACTGTTTTCATTCTTCGAATATTCATGATCTACCTCCTCAAATGTGAAAAGACACCATGATCAGAACCATGCAATTCCGCGTTGAACTTTTGCTTGCCATTCCCCTCACGGGTGAGGGCCGTGGAGAAGGATAATCCGTCGCGGGTTCGATAAATCCGCATTTACGCTCAGAACGGTACCTCGTTTTTTCGGGTAGGGCTGCGCGTCACCCGCAGATGGTGCAGGATTGTCAGAATACCGGCACTCAGCGGCGCCAGCCCGGGGATGGACCAGCCGATGGGAGAAATGACCATCGCGAAGGCCAGGATGATCAGCAGCGCCCGCTCGACCGTGGATAATTTCTTCCGCAGGTATCCGATGATGCCCATGGAGAGGAAAAACAGGGCACAGAAGCTGGTCGCCGTGGCCAGAATGAAATCGGGCCAGTTTCCCCCCAAGATCACGAGGCTGTAACCGACGGTGGTCGTCGAGAAGAAGAAAGGCACCAGGAATGCGGGCAGGGAATACTTCCAGGCCTGCATCATCGAACCGAACGGGTTCCCGCCCGTGATGGCCGCAGCCGCGCAGGGGGAGAGGCCGACCGGCGGGGAGACCTCGGAAAGAACGGCGAAGTAGAAGGCGAGCAGGTGCGCCACATGCATCGGTATGCCGATCTTGACCAGGGCCGGTGCGACCATGACGACGGTCATGATGTAGGTTGCGGTGATGGGCAGGGAGAGGCCGATCAGCATAGAGGCGATCATGGCCAGCAGGATGGCGGCCAGCACCGAGCCGCCGCTCACGGACATGATGATGGAAGAGACCTTCAGTCCGAGACCGGTCAGCGTGAAGGTTCCGACGATCAGGCCTGCCGCGGCGAGGAGTACGGCGACCGGGAGCATGTTCTTCGCCCCCTCGATCATCGCCACGATGATCTTGCGGGGGGTCAGCCATTCGTTTCGGTCTTTGCCCTGGAAACTGGTCAGCACCGTCGTTCCGATGGCGCCGAGCGCCGCGTATTCGGGCGACTTGTTCCAGATGACGAGGATCGCCACCAGAACGACGATCGACAGCAGGTGGTACCCCTTGGAGAGCATCACCTGCCGGACGGTCTTCGCTTCGGTCTCCGGGGGGGCAAAGCGGTACTTGCGGGCCTCTAACTCCACCATGAACAGCGTCCCCACGTAATAGAGGATCGTGGGGACGGTCACCATGACGATGACGTCCCAGAAAGAGACGCCCATGAACTGCATGATGAGAAAGGCGGCCGCGCCCATCAACGGCGGCGAGAGGACCGCCCCGATCCCTCCGGTGGCGATCAGCCCGGCAGCCATGTTCGGCGAATATCCGGCCTTCTTCAGGATCGGCCACATGATCGGCGTGACGGACATGGTGGTCGCCACGCCGCTTCCCTGCGGCCCGCCCAGGAGCGCCGAGGTGATCACCGCGCCCCGCCCGGCGCTCGCCGATTGTCGCCCCATCGTCGCCAGCGAAAGGTCCAGCCAGAAGCCTCCGGCGCCGGCCACATCCATGAAGGTGCCATAGACGACGAAGAGCATTACAAAAGAGACGCTGACCGAAAGCGGCACGCCGAAGATCCCCTCCAGCGTCATGTACATGTGGCCGACAATTCGGTCCAGTTCATAACTTTTATGGGAAATGACATCCGGGAAATAATTTCCGAAATACATATAGAGCAGGAAGCCCAGAACGACCGCGGTGAAGGTGCTGCCGACGATGCGCCGGGAGATTTCCAGCAGAAGGAGGATTGCGGCGATGCCGAAAAAGAGATCCATCGGTTCCGGAAGCGTGGAACGGCGGATGAACTGGTCCATGTCGACGAAGGTGTAAGCGATGGTGGCCACACCCAGGATGGCCAGGAGCAGGTCCGGCCAGATCGTCCAGCGGCCGGCGTTAGGCCGGACCGGGTAGACCAGAAAGGCCAGGCCGAAAATAAAGGCCATGTGGATCATCCGAAAGATATATGTTTCCACAGGGAATATGGCGCCGTAGAGCGACCAGCCGACGAAACCGACATAGAGCGCACCGATTGCCCAAACCGCTTTCCCTTGCAGTTCACGCATTCCGCGTAGCCTCCTTATTCGATTCTATACGGTTTCCCCCCAATTGGACGACTGCGTAAGTTTTTTTTACGGAGTCGTCTGCGATGGAATACCGTGCCGATTTATTGCGAGGGCTCTGCTTTAATCCAATAGACTATAGGGGAAGGTTTTTCATGTGTCAAGAAAAAGACAGAAAAAGACAACCTTCATTCTCCGCCGGCCGTCGCCAGCCCCCTTTTTTTGGCCGTCAATGCCTTCAGGTTGGGGAGAATGATCCCCGCGATGATCAGGGTCATCCCCAGGATTTGGTAAGGAACGATATTTTCGTTCAGGACCAGAAAGGACATGACGACCGTCGTGACCGGCTCGAAGGTCGAGAAGATCGACGTGTAGGCGCTTCCCACGGTTTCGATAGCCCGGAACAGGAATATATAGGCGATGGCCGTGGGAATGAGGCCGAGGGAGAGGCACAACAGGAGCTGCCGTCCGTTCAGATCGAATGCCTGGAAGGGGTTGTGGAGCGGGAGAAAGGCAAGGGCGGTGAACAGGACCATGTAGAAGGTCAGCGTCAGAAACCGCTCCCGCCGCAGGAAGATCTGCGTCACGATGAGCGAGCAGGAGTAGATCAGCATCGTGGCGAGGATGAAGAGGATTCCCCGGATGTCCAGCGCCTTCAGGAATGCGTCATAGAATACGAGGGAACAGCCCGAGATGACGAGCACAAGAGACAGCAGGACAATCCGGTTTGTTCTCATCCGGAAGAAGAGGATGGAGAGAAGGGTCACGACGACAGGATAGAAATAGAGGATCAGCGCGCTCGATGAGGCGGGGATATACATGAGAGATTTGAAAAAGCATGTACTGCCCATACCGTGGCCGACGGCGCCCAGAAGGAAGGCCTTGAGGAGGGTCCTCGGGTTTGCCCTGAGGAGCGACCGGTCCTTGAGGAAAAGATAAACGGCGAGGATGGCCGCGCCCGTGAGCCATCGGTACTGGAGGAGCTCCATGGCCTCCAGACCGGCCTGGTAGGAAAGCTTGACCAGGATGGCCAGCAGTCCGAAGGTGAATGCGGCGGAGACGGAAAAGACGAATCCCTGGATCATCGCTTCGCCATTACGCTTTCCCGATCCGGATCATTCCCGGGCTCATCGGGCTGGGTTTGGACATGACGTTGCCTCTCGTTTCAATTTCCTGCCGCGTCATCCAGGCGGCGGTTGCAGCGGATCATAGGCCCGCCGCGGAAAAAATTCAACCTTTTCCTTGCCGGGAAATGATTCGACCGGATCCTCTCCCCAAGCGAATTTTCTATAAAAAAGCGGAAAATATTTATTGACACACCGGACCATTTTTCCTAAGCTCCGTTCACCGGAAAGGGGACAATGAACGGATATGGAGGGAAAACAAAAAAAACGGTGGGGTTCTGTTTTATTCATCCTGTTTGTTTTACCATTCATAATTCCGGCGCCCGGTTTCGCAAGTACGGCGGCAAATATAAAACATGACGATATTGGCGCAATTCTCCCGCTTTGGTCTGCGCTTCCATTTGTGGGCATCCTGCTGTCGATAGCGCTGTTTCCCCTTTTTGCGCCCCAATTCTGGCATCACCATTTCCCCAAGGTTTCGGCATTTTGGGCGCTGGTGTTTGCGGTTCCTTTCCTCTTCTTTTTCAAGGGGACGGCACTCTATCAGATCGGGCATATCTATATTGTGGATTACGTGCCCTTCATCATCCTCCTGTGGGCCCTGTTTACGGTGTCGGGCGGCATTTATGTCACGGGAACCCTGAAAGGGACCCCGGCCGTCAACGCCGCCCTTCTCCTCATCGGTACGCTGCTCGCGTCGCTCATCGGCACGACGGGCGCATCGATGCTTCTGATCCGCCCCGTACTGAGATCCAACGCATGGAGAAAGTTCAAAGTTCACACGATGGTCTTTTTCATCTTCCTCGTGAGCAACATCGGCGGAGGGCTAACGCCCCTTGGGGACCCGCCCCTGTTTCTCGGGTTTTTACACGGCGTTCCCTTCTTCTGGACATTCAAGCTGCTGCCGCAGGTGGCTTTTGCAGCCGCCATACTCCTTGCAGTGTATTTTATTCTGGATTCATTCTATTACCGGAAGGAAGACAAGTCGCGCCTGCAGGCCTCTGAAAAGGAGCCGCTTCGAATCCAGGGGGCGCATAATTTTATCTATCTTGCGGGAATCATCGGCGGCGTATTGTTCAGCGGTCTGGTCGACATCGGCGAGGTTAATCTCTTCGGGGTTCATCAGACCACGGCCAATTTAATCAAAGACGGTCTGTTGATTGCGATGGGGCTCGCATCCCTGGCCTCCACTAAAACGGAGGTCCGAAAGGGCAATGAATTCAGCTGGGGTCCCATCCTGGAGGTGGCCTATCTGTTCGCAGGAATTTTCATGACCATCATTCCGGCGCTGGCCATGCTGAAGGCGGGCGCGGATGGGGCCCTGGGGTTTGTTATCCGATCGGTAGAGACGCCGGCCCAATATTTTTGGGCATCGGGGTTGCTTTCGAGCTTTCTCGACAATGCCCCGACCTATTTGACATTCTTCAGCAGCACCCTCGGTAAATTTTATCCCGGAATGGCGGAAGCGGAAGGGGTCGCCAGGCTCATCGTGGAGAAAATACCCTATCTGGCGGCGATATCCGCCGGGTCGGTGTTCATGGGGGCAAACACGTATATCGGCAACGCGCCGAACTTTATGGTCAAATCCATTGCCGAAGAGGCGGGTGTCGCCATGCCGAGCTTTTTCGGGTATATGTTCAAGTATTCGATTCCCATCCTGTTCGTTTTGTTTATTCTAAACACGTTGGTATTTTATTAACCGTTTCATCTGCAATCACGCATCCTGTGATTGTGCAGCAATAGATTCCGGCACAATAGATCATACAATCCTTATGTTTCCAAGTTCCACCATATCCTTGTGCTCAGCCTCGCCATAGAGGTTGATGACTTCCTTCACGGGACCGTGGATTTCACCCTTTCCCTCGATTTCATATTCGTGGAGCGGCGCATAGGCCTCAATTCCTGTTGCTTCGGGAGTTACGGTTTCCTTGGGACCGTCCCCCTTTTCTATACGAAGACCCGGTGGAAGTGATCCGAAAAAGGTTTTCAGCGCCTCTCCTAATTTTCGGGAATAAGCGTGATAGCTGAACTCGAAATAGGCTTCAATAATCTCCCTCGACGAAACAATTTTTAGATCGTTCTGGAGGTTTCTCTTTTCCATGGCTTCTCGGATCATGTCCAGCAGCCCGGAACCGATGATCAGGCTGGTCTGATTCCCTTTTGCTCCAATCAGACGAAGCAATTGTCCGAACGTATGTTCGTTTCCGATGTGGTGTTCTACGTCGAAGATGGCCTCGCCTTGAATGCCCCTTCCTTCGGAAAAACCCAGGATAAAGCCCTTCATGAAATCAAAGGATCCTTCAAAAACAACTTCGTAATATTTTTTCATCATTTCCGGCTACCTTTCAATTAAGGGTGATTGAACCGATCGGAACCTGTGCATTGTGTCCATGAGGATATGAGCAGTGTCCCGTTATGTCAATCGGATTTTGTGCCTCTTGCAGGGCCCGGGATCTGTAGCATCTGCTGACGGGTCTCATCGGCGATCTCTTTTCCTGCGCCCGTTTGTTTGGCTTCGGGATCGCGACCTCGGCCATCGCCTCGGTTATAAACCGGCTTGCAGATATGGTCCCGGGGGCCGCGGGTCCATCGTCGGTGTCCCCTTCGTGACCATCATCATGATTACGGGGTATATCTTCAATCCGGCGATTTCCATCCCGGTGAGTGCGGTCCATTCCGGCCGTCTCCTTTCCGTCGAAGGCTTCAAAAGCCTCTCCGAGGGGGCCGGGTTGAATACAAACCATTCAAATGGTGAGAAAACCCTCGCCTTCAGGCGAAGAATTTAGTATGTCTGCAGTATGGAGAATTACCGGAAATCGCGTCATAACATTTCGGGGAACGCAGTGTATTGAAAGGGGATCGAAAATGAAAATCGCAGTCGTGGGTCTGGGGGGGGTCGGCGGATATTACGGGGGGAAGGTTGCCCTGAAATATGCCGGTTCATCGGAGCACAGCGTCGTTTTCATCGCGCGGGGCGCACATCTTGCTGCGATCCGGAAGGGAGGCCTGCTTCTCAAGACGGTGGAAGGCGAATTCCGGGTCATCCCCGCGCTCGCGACCGACGATCCCGCTGCGGCCGGTCCCTGCGACCTCGTTCTGGTTTGCGTGAAGGAATATGCCCTGGAGGAAGCCGCCGCCGGAATCGCCCCGCTTCTGCATGCGGAGACGATCGTCCTGCCTCTCCTGAACGGCGTGGACATCGCCGAACGGCTGCGGGCCATTCTTCCCCGGGGGGTGATTCTGAGCGGCTGCGTCTATATCTCCTCCTTCATCGAGGCCCCCGGCGTCGTCCGCCAGGTCGGGGGGACCTGCCAGCTCTTCTTCGGCCCGGACGACGGGAGGGCGGAGGCCTTCCGTCCGCTGGAGGCGCTCCTGAAGAACGCGGGGATCCAGGCGGAATTGACGGACCGGATCGGCCTTCACCTCTGGACGAAGTACCTCTTTGTAAGTCCGATGGCCGGCGTAACGTCGCTCATGACAAAGCCCTTCGGCGCGGTCATGGCGGATGCGAAGGGAAAGGAAATGGTTCGGGGGCTGATGGAAGAGATTTTTCGTCTGGCCCGGGCCGAGGGTATTGCGCTGCCCGATGACAGCGTGGAGACGGCGCTCGTCAAGGTGTCCCGTTTTTCTTACGAAACGAAGTCGTCCATGCAGCTGGATTACGAGAGGGGGGGGCGAACGGAGGTTGAACTCTTCATCGGCTATGCCGTTCGCGCCGGGCGCGCCCTTGGCATCCCGGTGCCCCTCCATGAAAAGCTCTACGCCGCCCTGAAAAAATAATTATTCCCGGTAGAGGGAGTTTTTCACGATGTAATGACGGACGGCGTCGGGAACGAGATAGTTGATCGACTTTCTCTCCTTCGCCCGCTTCCGGATGTTGCTGGAGGCGATGTCGAGGAAGGTGACCTCGCGGAAAAAGATCGTATGCCCGGTGGGTCCGCGGAACCCTCGGATGCCCTCGTCATACTTGAACCGGGAGGCGAATTCGGGGGTCAGGATTTCATCGAGCCCGCGGTTGGTATAGCCCGGCCGGGTCATGACGGCGAAGTGGCACATCAGCAGCAGCCTCTCCCAGTCCTTCCAGGTCCGGATCGCGTGGAAGGCGTCCTGACCGAGGATGAAGTAGAGATCGGGCTTTTCCAGGCGGTGCTTGTCCAGCAGGAACTCCACCGTATCCACGGAATAGGAGGTCTTTTCCCGCCGGTTTTCCACGTCCGAGAAGGAGAAGTCCGGATTCCCCCCGATCGCGAGGCGGATCATCTGCTCGCGGTGGTGGAAGGGCGTAATCGCGGCGTTGGGTTTGTGCGGCGGCCGCGCCGCCGGAACGAAGATGATCCGGTTCAGATCGAAGATCTCCAGCGTCTCGGAAGCGCATCGCAGATGCCCGATATGGATCGGATCGAACGTGCCTCCGAACAATCCCCATTTCATCCGCGTATCTGTCCGTTTCCGTATATGATGAACTTGGTGGTCGTCAGTTCTTCCAGCCCCATCGGCCCGAAGGCGTGGAGTTTAGTCGTGCTGATGCCGATCTCCGCCCCCAGTCCCAGTTCGAAGCCGTCGCTGAAACGGGTGGAGGCGTTGACGAGAACCGTGGAGGAATTCACCTCCTGAAGGAACCGCTGCGCCCGGCCGTAGTTTTCCGTGACGATCGCCTCGGTATGGAGCGAACCGAACTTTTCGATGTGGGCAATCGCCTCGTCGAGGTCTCGGACCACGCGGACGGCGAGGATCAGGTCGAGGTATTCCCGATACCAGTCCTCTTCTGCGGCAGCCTCCGTCTCCGGCAGGATCGCCCTGGTTTTCCCGCAACCGCGGATGACGACGCCGGCCTCCCGGAGCTTCCCGGCCGCCAGCGGCAGGAACGCCCCGGCGACGGCCTCATGGACGAGGAGGGTCTCCATTGCATTGCAGACCCCGGGCCGCTGCGTTTTGGCATTCATGCAGATCCGGACGGCCATGTCGAGGTCGGCGTCCCGGTCTACGAAGATGTGGCAGACCCCCTTGTAGTGCTTGATCACCGGGATCTTCGAATCCCGGACGACGGCGCGAATCAGCTCCTCCCCGCCGCGGGGGATGATCACGTCGATAAACTCCTCCAACTGGAGCAGTTCGTAAACGGCCTCCCGGTCGGTTATGGGAACGACCTGGATCGCCGTTTCCGGGAGCGCAAGGTCCAGGAGGACATCCTGGAGGATCCGGGCGATGGCGCAGTTGGAATGGATCGCCTCCGAGCCGCCGCGGAGGATGACGGCGTTCCCCGACTTCAGACAGAGGGCGGCCGCATCCGCCGTGACGTTCGGGCGCGATTCGTAGATGATGCCGACGACCCCGAGGGGGATGCGCATCCGGCCGACGACGAGGCCGTTCGGCCGCCGCCACATGGACGTGACCTTGCCGACGGGATCGGGCAGTGCGGCCACCTCGGCGAGTCCCCGGGCAATCCCCGCGAGGGTCGCCTCCGTAAGCGTCAGGCGGTCGATCATCGCCGGAGAGAGGCCGCATTCCCTCGCATGGGTGAGATCCTTTTTGTTTTCACGGATCAGGCGATCCCCGCTCCGGACGAGAGCATCCGCCATCGCGGCGAGCGCCCGGTTCTTGAGATCGGTGGATGTCCGGGAGAGGATGGCGGAGGCCTGTCTGGCCTGCCGGCCCATCTCCGTCATCTGTGATGCAATATCCGTCATGATTTTCATTTCCCACATTAGACATTGACAATTCCGGCGGTATTCATATAGAACCGCCCATCAGCCGGGAAATAGATGTTATAATCTACAGGACGCCTCGGGCTGTGTCAAGGCCATTCGGTGTTTATAGAGGCCTTATCAGATTCAAGGCTTTTGAGACTTTTTTTACGAGCTGGTCAAGCATGAGCAGGGAAAACCTCCGCGTCAGGGCGGGGAAGCAGGCCTATGATCTCATCCGTGCGGGCGGTTTCAGCCTGGACAGGATCGCGACCTATTTTGGACCGGCGGGCGGTCCCCGGTGGCTGGTTACAAGCGGTTTCGATCTGACACTCCTGCGGGGGGGGCTGCTCGGCAGGCGGCAGCCGGTCTGGCTCGTCGGCGCCTCCGCCGGGGCCTGGCGGTTTGCGGCATGGCTGCAGCCGGAGGCGGAGAAGAGCTACCGCGCGCTGATGGAGGCTTACATCGGCGCCGCGTACGGGCGGAAAGACACCCCGGCGACCATCCTCCAGTCCTTGAGGGCGATCGTCGACAGCTATATCGATGACGACGCCCTTCCCTTTGCACTGGCCTGCAAACCGTATCGCCTGGCGATTCTGACATCCCGGGCGGAACATCTCACGGCTTTTGAACGGCCCTGGATGCAGAAATTGGGCTTCATTCTCGGTTTTCTCGCCAATGCCCTTCATCCGAGGCTGATCCACCGCTTTGCCGAGCGGACCGTTTTTTACTACGGGGCCCAGCCGCCCGATTTTTGCATGCACAAGGGGTTCCGCGGCCGGTGTTTCCCGCTTTCCGAGGTCAATTTCAAGGCCGCCGTAATCGCCTCCGGCGCGATCCCCATCGCCGTCGCCGGCGTGCGGGACATCTTCGGCGCCCCGGACGGCGTCTACCGGGACGGAGGGCTGATCGACTACCACATCAACCAGGATTACCGGACACGAAGCGGCGGATTGACCCTTTTTTTTCACCACCAGGAGCGGATCATTCCCGGCTGGATGGACAAGAAACTCAAGAAACGCCGCCCGCCGGATGGGTTTCTCGACTCCGTGGTCATGATCTATCCGTCGGAAGGTTTTGTGGAGGGTCTTCCGGACGGCCGTATCCCGGATCGCGGCGATTTCGAAACCTTCATCGACGATCCGGCAACGCGGATTGCAAACTGGAGGCGGACGGTCGAGCTGTCCGCCCCGCTCGGCGAGGAGTTTCTGGAGATGATCGCGAGCGGCCGTCTGCAGGATGCGGTGGAAAGGCTTTGAGAACGTGTGGGGACACCTTGCCGCAAGGTGTCCCCATGCCGAAGGGATCGGAACGTCGGGGATTTCTGGGGACACGATCCGGAATTTTCTGCGGAAATCCGGTCATGTCCCCAGAAATCAACTCACCGGAGAGGAGATCTCGATGCAGGGTTCGCCGTTGCATGGAGCCGCCGCCCCCGGGGGACATGTTCCGGAAGCCCGAAGGGATCGTAACGTGTCCCCGGAATACCGGGCCGGGTCTCTGAAGAAGCTTCTGAAGCGCTGCGTCCTCTGTCCGCGAATGTGCCGGGTTGACCGGGCGGCCGGGAAACACGGGTTCTGCCGTCTCGATGCCCGGATGGTCATCAGCAGCGCGCTTCCCCACCACGGCGAGGAGCCGCCGCTCTCCGGAAGCGGCGGCGCGGGGACGATCTTCTTTTCCTCCTGCAACCTCAAGTGCATCTACTGCCAGAATTACCAGATCAGCCATTCACCGGCCGGAAGGCCGGTCACCGTCGAGGAACTGGCCGGGATCATGCTGGATCTCGAGGCCCGGGGATGCCACAACGTCGAGCCGGTCACGCCGACCCCCCACCTGGCGGGGATTATGGAGGCGCTCGAAATCGCCCGGGAAAGGGGATTGCGCGTCCCTTTCGTGTTCAACTGCGGCGGTTACGAGCGGCAGGAGATCCTCCGCCTGATCGACGGGAGGGTCGAGATCTATCTGCCCGATTTCAAATACGGCCTGGAGGAGATCGGGAATCGTTGCTCCGGCGTGCCGGATTACCCGCGCCGCGCGCTGGACTCCCTTCGGGAGATGGTCCGCCAGGCCGGTGACGCCCTTGAAATCGAGGACGGCATAGCCCGGCGGGGGGTCCTCGTGCGCCACCTCGTCCTGCCGGGGATGGTGGACAACAGCCTTACGGCGTTGATGCTGATCCGGGAGGTCTCCCCGTTTATCCCCTTGAGCCTGATGTCCCAGTACACGCCGATCCCGGCCGTCCGGCGCCATCCGCTCCTCGGCCGGCGGGTGACGAAGGGGGAGTACGAGCGGGTGGTCAATGCCGCGCTTGACCTGGGCTTCGAGACGCTCTACACCCAGGAGGTCGACGACCGGGCGCTCAACCCGGACTTCGCGCGGGAAAAGCCATTCGACTGGGAATCAACCGGAGGGACGGACGATGTTTGACTTTTCCGGCGCCGGCCGGATTCTGTCATGGCACCGTGACCATGACGCTGCTTCCCGGGTCTCCGAAAAGCATCAGGTACGCGAGCTCGGGTTGCTCGGTTTCAGTTCGAGACGGGAGCTCGGGCCGGCCGCTCGCTCCGCCGGATGCGAGTGTCTTGAAATTCTTGTCATAGAGCCGCCAGGCGCTTGCCCCTGAGATGGAAACCGATATCGGGGACTTTCCAAGCTGGACCGACCTCCACTCGGCGTAACCCTCCGGGCCGATGGCGACCGGGGAGGTTGTGGCCGCGGAAAGCGCCAATACCTTCTCCAGGGGCCGGTGGTAGTAGCCGCCCCAGCGCAGCCACTCCTCTTCGCCGCGGACCACGATATCGAGCGTGTTCATGTCGGTCGATGCAATTCCGGGGATCTGGAGCATCATGTCGGCCCGCTGGTCGCTGACAGAGGCGTCGACCGCCTGCGCCTCGAACGATGCGCCCATCGGCGGAAGGGCCGGGATCGCAAAGAGCGAGCCCGGCAGGTCGGAGAACGTCATCAGACGGAACCGCGGGTCTTCTCCGAAAAAGAACGGCAGGCCGGCGGGGTGCTCGTTCACCACGAGCCAGTGCTTTCCGATCCGGCCGATCCAGGCACTCGAGAGCCCCGCGCTCTTGGCGGTCACCTTCTGCGCGTAAGCCAGGGTGTCCAGGTAGGACTTGTCAGCGCCCGGCGATCGTACTGCCAGGTACCGGTTCGTGCCTCCGCTGACAGCTTTGAACGAGATCAACGGCGCTGCGTCCGACGTGAACCAGCCGTCGGTCCGGTACCGCAGCACGCTCGCGGGGTCCTTCGGAAACCCGCCGGCGGTCAGGGTGCGCATGGTGAGCGAGCCGTCGGCCTCCGCCTTGAGCTGGTAGACATGGTTGTGGGAGGCGTAGATGCCCTCGGTGGACTTGGTCAGCCCGTCGGGCGCTGTGGCGACGGGCTCCGCCCGCGGCGCAAGCGGCTTCGGGAACAAAGGCACGCTCCCCTTTTCCACGAGCGCTCGCATCAGCACGCGCTCGACAATCGCAAGCGGCAAGTATCCACCGCCCGCCGGCCCCAGGGCTACGGCGGCCAGCCCTTCCTCGGGCGCGACGAGGATCTGCGCCGCGTAGTAAAAGGTGCCGCCGTTCTTGGTCCAGCCCTTCACCCCGGCCTGCCCGAGCCCCGGCTGGGTCACGGTGTCCCAGCCCAGCCCGTAGGCCAGACCCTTGTACGGCACCGGGTTGAACGTCCCGACGGTCTGATCCACCCCCATCGCCTCGACCGATTCCTTCGTGAGAATCTGCGCGCCTCCCTCAGCCTTCCCCTCGTTGAGGAACATGCGGACGAAGGCCGCCATGTCCGCCGGCGTCGAGTAGATCCCGCCGGCCGCGTCCACATTGATGTACTCCTGCGGGAGCGCAACCCCGCTTTGATAGGCCTTCGCGTAGGCGCCGTCCGGAAGCGGGGCGAGGGAGAACGTCGTGTTCTTCATCCCCAGCGGCTCGATGATCTCTTGCTTCACCCAGTCACGGTAGCTCATCTTCGTCACCGCCGCGACGAGCGGATCGCATAGCGTCCAGCCGTCGTTGCAGTAGACGGCAAAGGTCCCGGGGTCGGCCTTGAGACGCTGATCGGCGAGGGAGGCCAGGACCGCCTCCGCGTAGCCGGGGACCGCGACCGAGGTTTCCCCGCTGGTGTAGCGGCTCCCTGCAATCCCTGAAGTGTGGTTGAGGAGCATCCTGACCGTGAT
Source organism: Deltaproteobacteria bacterium (assembly GCA_016935075.1). GTDB lineage: Bacteria > Desulfobacterota > Syntrophia > Syntrophales > UBA5619 > UBA5619. Next base: position 15,884 of record JAFGRP010000020.1, read on the forward strand.
CCCGTCGTAGCGGGCATCCGCCATCCTGAAGGTCGGGAGGTGCTTGACAAGGGGATCCTCAAGATTGACCAGGCCGCGATCCACGAGCTGCATGACAGCCACGGCCGCGAACATCTTCGACACCGAGCCGATGGGGAACATCGTGTTTTCGGTGGCGGGCAACGATTTGTCGACATCCGCCATGCCGTACCCGCCGGCCAGGACCACCTTGTCCCGGGTGACGAGGGCAATGCCGACCGAGGTTCCACCCGCACGCGTGACCTCGTATGCCGCATCCTGTGCCTCCTGGATCGCCGCCGAATAGCTCTGCGCAATCGGCACATATACCGTGTTGTCGCTGCAGGAGAGCAATGCGAACGCCAGCACCAGCAAAAACCGCCTCTTCATGATGCATCCTCCGGGAACGTCAGTGGTTTGATGAGAACTTTACCTCCTGCAGTGCACTGCAATACACTTCACACATCATTGCCTTCAGTCGATTCTTTCAGCCCGACGCCTATCCCCAGTAAACCAGCCCCGTCTCCTGCTTGGTTGCCAGATTCGGATGGTATGGGAGGACGCGGATGCCGTAGGCATAGGCGCCGTTTTTCCGGACCGTGTAGGAGGCGGAGAAGGCGAGGGTTCCGTCCGGGTCCTTTCCGTCCGGCCGGAGGGGAACGCAATCCGGCGGTTCCGTGAAACCGTTGCCGTCCCTCTTCCCGATGACCAGCTCCGCGAGGATCTCTTCGGGTTCTAACTTTCCCGGATCGATCCGGACGCTGACGTCGAACGGCCGCTCCACGAGGATGGTGTCGCCGCGGATCCCTTCGATTCCGACGTCCAGCAGGCGCAGGGAGGAGAAACGCATCGGGATCTTCCGCTTCCAGTCGGCCAGCTCCCGCGCCATCCGGAAGGAATCTTTGTAGAGTTCGTGTTCCCGTCTTGCCGTGGGGAGGTAAAGGTCGCGGTAGTATTCGACGAGCATCCGCTCCGTGTTGAAACGGGGGACGAGGGTCTGCATGGAGCGCTTGATCATGGCGATCCACCGTTCGGGAAGGCCCGACATCTCGCGTTCGTAGAAGAGAGGGATTACGCTGTTTTCCAAAAGTGCAAAGAGGGACTGGGCATCCTCTTCGTCGGCGTTGGCCGGCTCCCCGCCGATTCCCTTCACGACGGGACCGATCGTCCAGCCGTTCGTCCCGTCATTCCCCTCCACCCACCAACCGTCTGAAATACTGAGGTTGAGAACGCCGTTGGCGACCACCTTTTCGCCGCTGGTGCCGCTGGCCTCCAGCGGCCGCCGGGGATTGTTCAGCCAGACGTCCACCCCCTGAACAAGGCGGCGGGCAATCCGGATGTCGTACCCCTCGACAAAGAAGATTTTACCCCGGAACCGCTCGTTCTTGCAGACGGAGATGACCTTCTTGATCAGGTCCTTTCCCATATTGTCGTTCGGATGCGCCTTGCCGGCGAAAACGATGTGAACGGGGCGGGTGGGGTGGTTCAGGATCCGGTCCAGCCGGTCGAGGTCGGACAGGAGCATGTCGGCCCGCTTATAGGGGGCGAACCGCCGGGCGAAGCCGATCATCAGGGCCGCCGGGTTGATTTTCCCGAAAAGCTCTTCCCTCCAGGTTTTCGTATATCCGTACTTCATCCAGTTCCGATCAAGGTCGTCCCGGAGGAGGTCGATCAGCTTCTGCTTGAGCTCATAGCGCGTCCGCCAAAGAAGCGTGTCGGGAATGTCCTCGACGCGCCTCCACCGGTCGGAATCGCTGATGTGACGGTCCCAGTCCATGCCGAGGTAGGAGTCCAGCAGGGCCTTCATCCGGGGGGAGATGTAGGAGAGGACATGGGCGCCGTTCGTGATATGGCCGATCGGGATGTCCGATTCGTCGTACCCTTTCCAGACCTCCCGCCACATCTGCCGGGAGAGCTGGCCGTGGAGGCGGCTCACCGCGTTGCTCCTGTGTGCCATCTTAAGGGCGAGGATCGTCATGAAGAAGGGCTTTCCTTCGCCGCTCTCCCTGCGTCCCAATTCCCAGAACTGCGACCAGGAGATGCCGGTCCATTTCACGAAATTCGCAAAGTAGTGTTCGATCAATTCGCTGCTGAACCGTTCGTTTCCCGCCTCTACCGGCGTGTGGGTCGTAAAGACGGTGCTTCCGCGCACGATCTCGCTCGCTTCGTCGAATGAAAGCCCCTCCTCCGTCATCAGGGTGCCGATCCGCTCAAATACCAGGAAGGCCGAGTGACCTTCGTTGATGTGGTAAACGCGCGGGCGGATTCCCAGCTTCTTGAGGAGACGGACCCCGCCCATTCCGAGAAGAATCTCCTGTTCGATCCGCGTCCGGGGATCTGCGCAGTAGAGGCGCTCCGTGATCCTCCGGTCCTGGGGGGTGTTCCGCGGGACATCCGTGTCGAGAAGGTAAAGGGAAACGCGCCCCACCTGGACCTCCCAGATATTCGCGAAGAGCGTCCGGCCGGGGAGTTCCAGCGAGATTTGCACGGCGTTGCCCCGGTCGTCCTGGACAATGCGGACGGGCATGCCCGCGAAGTCGTTTTCCGGATACTCCTCCGTCTGGGCGCCGCTCTTGTCGATCACCTGCCGGAAGAAGCCGTTCTTGTAGAGGAGGCCGACACCGGTGAGGGGGATGTTGAGGTCGCTTGCCGTTTTCAGGTGATCTCCGGAGAGGGTGCCGAGGCCGCCGGAGTAGATCGGCAGGCACTCGTGCAGGCCGTATTCGGTTGAGAAATAGGCGACCGGCGACGACCACTTCAGGCCGTTGAGAGGGCCGATCTGCGGGGAGGGTGTCTTGTCTTCCATGTAACTGTCGAACTGCTGGAGGATCTGTCCGTAAAGGTTCAGGTAACTGGCGTTTTCCGAGGCTTCGAGGAGGCGTTCGGGGGAGACCGTTTCCAACATCCGGGCGGGGTTGTTGCCCATCTGGGCCCAGACCTTCGGATCGAGGGAGGAGAAAAGGTCGAAGGCGCGGGGATTCCAGGCCCACCAGAGGTTGTAAGCGAGTTCCCGGAGGCGGGAGATATTCCCGGGGAGGTTGGCCACCGCCGTAAAAGTCCGGAAATGGGGTTGGACGGAGACCGTCCCGGTGAAGGTGTATTTCAGCTCCGCCTTGAGGTCCTTGGCGGCGATCTTCTCCGTGCGGGCCGCGGCGACCGCGAGGGCACGGCCGTAGGCCTCCGTGTAAATCCGGTAGAAAGCCTTCCAGTTCGCCCGGCAGGCGACGGTGCGGGCGTCAATCCGCATGCACTGCACCTGATCCTCGTTCATGTCCAGGAAATCCCGCAGGAGATCGTGGAGATGATTTGTGATCGCCTCGGACGTCTGTCCCAGGCGCCGGGTGAGGATGATTCCCCTGCATTCGCCGCCCGCCTCTTGCGCCCAAAGGCCGAAGCCGGCCTGGTCGGTTGTGATCGTGGGAACGGCGTGGGCCGCGCTCTCCAGAGGGGTGTATCCCCACGGTTCGTAGTAGGAGGGGAAGATCCCGAGGTCGCAGCCGGCCAGCGCTTCGTAATAGGTCATGTTGATCAGGCCGTCGTGGCCGTTGAGGTAAGCCGGGCTGAAGATCACCTGGACGCGGTTCTGGGGGAGGTTCCGTAGGCCGAGCCGGTCGCAGGCCCGGAGGATCGGATCGGAGACCTCGTTGTGGAGCCGGTGGGTGGCGATGGGCGGATGCCCGGGATCCAGCCGGACCGAGTCGCTCTGGAGGGAGGGGATCAAATCCGTGTAACCCCCCACGACGAACAGGAAGGCAAGAACGGTTTCGTCCGGTCCCAGTTCATTGTTCAGACGGCCGAGGGCTTCGAGAAAAACGTCAATCCCCTTGTTGCGGTATTCGTAGCGTCCCGAGATGAGCATGATCCGCGTATTGGCCGGAAAATCCCGGAAGAGGAAGCGGCCGGCGGCGGCCAGGAGCCTCTCCCGGGACTTCAAGGCGGCCGAACGGTCCGCCGCGAGGTCCGGGATGTGTTCCATGTCGAGGCCGTTGGGGGTGATCAGATCCGGCGACCGGCCGAGGAAATTCTTCGCCTCCGTGGCGGTGATCTCGCTCACCGTCGTGAAGCAGTCCGCCTCGCGGGCCGATGCCGTCTCCATCGAGCATTTGGCCGTGATGTTCTGGGCGCCCGCCTCCCGCTGGGGGGAGATGTGGTCCATTGCCGTGTAGATGTCCATTCCGGAGCCGGCCAATGCCCTCCCGAGCATCGTCGCATGCGTCGTGAAGACGGTGCCGATTTCCGGGACCCGATTCTTCAGGCCGAGAAGTCCCGCCCCCGTCATCCATTCGTGAAACTGCGCGACGCTTTTCATCTCCCGGGGGCGCACGAAGAGGTTGTGGACCGTTTCGATCACCTCGCCGCAGGCGTAGCTGAACATGACCGGCTCGATATAATCCCAGCCCCCGGCGATGGAATCGACGCCATAGTCCTCCCAGATCCGGTAGAGAAGCTGGTCCTTGTCGTACTTCTTTCCGAAGCCGACGAGGATCGCCTTGGGCTCGCCGGGGACCTTCCAGCGTCCAAAGCGACAGGGGATCTCCTTGATCGCCACCCCTTCGCGGATCCGGTTCCAGCACTCCTCGTCCGTTTCCTCGAATTCGAGGTTCGTCTTGAGGTCCGGGCCGAGGAGGAAGTAGTCCTCCCCGAAGATCCGGGTCGCTTCGGGGAGCTTGCTCCGAATGACCGTATAGATCCCCCCGACCTTGTTGCACACCTCCCAACTCACCTCGAACAGGCAATGCCTCGTCTCTGTCATCTCGTCTCTCCTTTGCTCGTCTTTTTCAGGGATTGCGAAAAATCGTCGAGAATATTCATGTAGTTGATATACGCCTCGTAGGGCGATTCATAGGGGTTGAAGTAGCGGTGCACATCCCCGTCGGAAAACCATTTCGTGCACATGTAGTAAAAATGATCGGATGTCTGGAGCATCCGCCAGGTTCGGAGAAGCCTTTCGTCCTTCCGCTTCCGGACGGCGGTCTCGAGACGGTATAGCTTGCGGGCGGCGTCCTGCTGCATCGCGTTGCCGAGCCAGGCTGTCGTGTCCCGCTCCTCGTCCGCCCAGGAGATGAAACCGGGGCAGTCGATTTCACCGGCCGCCTCGTAGGCTTCGGCCGCTTCCGCCGGCGTCCGGAAGCAAAAATCGGAATGGCGGAGGATCTCCCCGGGGAGCGCCCGCAGGAAGTCGAAGATCCCCGTCTCCCGCCACTGGTGTTCGCCCAGGGTTTCATAGTCCATGAAGAGGTTGACGACCGCCTCCTCCCGCCGGATCCGATGGAGCCAGTGGGCGTATTTGGCCGCCGTGAGCGGGTATTCGGCCCAGTTCCGGTAGGAGAAGCGGAAGGCCACGTCGTCTGAAAGGCGGTAGTTCCGCAAGAGGAGCTTCAGCTTCCTGCAGCCCGCTGGATAATATACCAGGTTTGGGCTCCGCCGGCCGAGAATCTTTTCGGTTCCTTCGGCGAGGATCGCGCGGTAGCCCATCTTTTCGGCCGCCGCCGCAAGGGCGTTGCTGTAGATCAGCTCCGTGTGGCGGAAGGTCCGGCCCTCCTGCCCGAATAGGGAACGGACCCGCTCCCGGTGGCGGAGGACCTGTTCCCGGAACTCCCGCGGTGAGGAGAGAAATGCGAGGGAATGGCCATCGGTCTCGTTTATAAACTCAACGCATCCCGTAGCGCTCAGACGTTGAAAACCCTCCAGGACATCCGGCCGGCGCTGTTCGATTTGGTCGAGGGCGACGCCGGAGAGGGAAAAAGCGACCCGGAATGCGCCGCCGTATTCCTCAATCAACCGAAGCAGGAGGGCGCCGGCGGGCAGATAGCATTTTTCCGCGACGCGGTCCAGGATCCGGCGGTTCTCTGCAGCGTCTTCGTAGTCATGGACCTGGCCCACGTCGAAAAAGGAATACCGCCGCAGGCGGCAGGGCTGGTGGACCTGAAAGTAGATACAGACGCTCGGCATTTATTGTTTCCCTACGGGGACTGATCCTCTGGGACCTTTGTGCAATTGGGGAATCGGATCCCGGAAGCGCGCATTGGAGATTTTTCGGGGAGAGAGGGGTGCTCTGCCCCCGCAGCGGAGCGCCCGCAAAGACGACTGTCTGAGCGCGCAGCACGAGTTTCGTCTTTGCAGCGAAGCGAGGAGAGGCAGGGTCGAAAAATGTCCGGCGCGCGGAAGGATCACGATTTTCAAGGGTCTCTCTCTTTCTCCGTTTCGGTTCCGCGGCCCGCCGCCTCGCCGTAGATCGCCGCAATCCGCTCTGCGGCGGTTTCCCAGCGGATTTTCCGGAGTTCCTCCCGGGCCTTCTCCGCCATCGTGTCGGCCAAGACGGGGTGCTTCAGGACGGCAATGATCTTGGCGGCCATTTCCCGGACGTCCCAGAAATTGACCTTCAGCGCATGCTTCAGGATCTCGGAAACGCCGGATTGGCGGGAGAGGATCACCGGAACGTCGTACATCATCGCCTCAAGGGGGGAGATGCCGAACGGCTCGGAAACGCTCGGCATGACATAGAGGTCGCTCAGGGAAAAGATCCGTTCGATCTCCTCGCCCCGGAGAAATCCGGTGAAATGGAACCGGTCCCCGATTCCCAGTTCCCCCACGCGTTCGATCATCCGTCCCATCATGTCGCCCGCGCCGGCCATGACGAAGGTGACGTCGGG
>JAFGRP010000229.1 GCA_016935075.1 Deltaproteobacteria bacterium
AGCGCCCACGCCACGGGAACCAAGATGGGCGACGTGATCGAGGCGCAGGCGGTCCATGCGGTTTACGGCGACGGGCCCCTTGTGACGGGACTCAAGGGATACATGGGACATACGATGGGTTCGTGCGGCGCCATCGAGACCATCCTGACCCTCTATATGATGCAGGACGGATTTATAGCTCCGACGCTCAATCTGGAGGAACCCGACGAACGGTGCGCCATGATCCGTCATACCCTGCATCTGCGGGAACAGCCGATCCGTGTCGCGGCCATCCAGAACTTTGCCTTCGGCGGCGTCAACACGAACCTGCTGATCAAGAGGTTTGTCTGAATCCCGCCATGGTTCTTCCCATGAGATATATTAAACCGCTGATGGATGTCGTCGTGACGCTCCTGCTGTGGGGCTATTTTATCCTAGGATTCTTCCTTTTCTTCGCGCCGTTTTATATGGCGGCCGCGCTCCGGCGCACGGACCGGGAGGCCGCCTTCCAGCGGCTGAATTTCCGTTTTTACCGGGGATTTTTCCGGCTGCTTTGCCTCATCGCCCCCGGGGTCACGCTGAATATCCGGGAGGAGATCCGGACCATCCGCTCGTCCGTCATCGTCTGCAACCACCTGTCGTACCTCGATCCGATCCTACTGATTTCGCTGTTCGAGAAGCAAAAGACAATCGTCAAGAGCGCCCTTTTCAGCGAGCCTGTCTTCGGCTGGATCATGCGGAAATCCGGGTACATCCCGTCGCAGGCGGGAGACGAATATGCGTCGCTGATGATTCGAAACATGGAAAATATCAGAGAATATCTTGCATCCGGCGGCAACGTCTTCATCTTTCCCGAGGGGACCCGAAGCCGGACCGGCCGGCTCGGGCCGTTCAACAAGAGCGCCTTCAGCATTGCCCGGTACTGCGCCGCGCCGATTCAATGTCTGATGATCCGCAACACGAACCGTCTGTTTGTGCCGGGACGGTTTTGGTTCAATACCTGCGTGCCCGTCGCCATCGAGGCGGAGAGAATCGGCGTCTTCGATCCCGGCTGCGGCGATCCCGCTTTCCCCCTGGCTGCACTGATCAGCCGGGTCCGGTCCCTCTACGAAAAGCGGTTGGGGAAGGAATAAGAGGGAATTGACTTTTTCCTCCGTGACGGTAGAGTGGTTTGTCGGTTCAAACGCATCGGCGACGGGAATTGTTCATGGCGATCGAAAATGATGAAAAACGGGTGGTGGTCACGGGCCTCGGAACGGTCAACGCCGTCGCGGGCAATCCCCGGGAATTCGCCGCCGCGCTGCGCAATGGGGTGTGCGGCATCGGGCCGATCACCCTCTTCGACACGGCGGCCTTCCGCACCCACAACGGCGCCCAGGTGAAGGATTTCCGGCCGCGCGAGGCAATCCCCCGCGGCCTACCCTTGAAGCGGATGTCCCGGTCGGACCTGCTGGCGCTGGCGGCGACCTTTCAGGCCCTCGTCCAGGCGGGGCTCGATCCCGTTCCGGAGGCGCTGCGGGAGGAGATGGGCGTCGTCATCGGCGGCGGGGCCGGGGGGCTGTTGGAGGCGGAGGATTTTTTCCGGGATTATCTGCTAAAAGCGGGAAGGGCCGCCCGTTTCTCCCGACTCTCCCCGGTATCCTGCGCAGCCACGGCCAACCGTCTGACGACCCAGCTCGGCCTCTATGGGCCCAAGGCGACGATCATGACGGCCTGTTCCTCCGGGGCGACGGCCGTCGGCCTGGGGAGTGACCTGATCCGCAGCGGGGCCGCCCGGGCGATGATCGCAGGCGGAACGGAACCCCTCTGCCGGATGACTTTTGCCGCATTCAATGCCCTGAAGGCCGTCGATCCCGAATACTGCAGGCCGTTTTCCGGAAACCGCGCCGGTCTCACCCTCGGGGAGGCGGCGGGGATCCTGATCCTGGAATCCCTCGCGGCCGCAAAGGAGAGGGGGGCGCGGATCCTGGCCGAGGTGCTGGGCTACGGCGTGACCTGCGACGCACACCACATGACCGCGCCGGATGTCGGAGCCTCCGGGGCGGTCCGGGCGATGCAGGCGGCCCTCGCGGATGCGGGGCTTCCGCCGGAGTCGGTCGATTACATCAACGCCCACGGCACGGCGACGCCGCCCAACGATCTCATGGAGACACGGGCGATCAAGGAGGTCTTCGGTCCGCGGTCCCGGCGGATCCCCGTCAGCTCGACAAAATCCATGCACGGCCACACCCTGGGGGCGGCCGGCGCGCTGGAGGCGGTTGTTTCGATCCTGGCCGTCACGGAGGGCTTCATCCCCCCGACGATCAACTGCGAGACGCCCGATCCGTCGTGTGATCTCGATTACGTTACGGAGGGCGCCCGGTCCATCGCGCCGGATGTCGTCCTCTCCAACACCTTTGCCTTCGGAGGGAACAACACGACGGTGATCTTCGGCCGCTTCCGGGAAGGGAGAGTGCGGCGTGGATAGACGGGTCGTCGTCACCGGAATCGGGATGGTCACGCCTCTGGGCGTCGGGAAGGAGGAGTTCTGGGACGCGCTGCGGCGCGGAGAGACGGGCATCCGGGAGATCGCCTCCTTTTCAACCGAAGGCTTCGGGTCGCACCTGGGGGCGGAGATCCGCGCGTTTCAGCCGCGGGACTTCATTTCCGCGAAAAACCTGCGAAAGATGGACCGGC